>CAVFND010000143.1:0-4687 GCA_963623615.1 Oscillibacter sp. ER4
GTCTCCGCCAAGGCGGAGCTCATTCCCATCCTGTCGCTGCTCATCTCACTCTATGTGCTCTCGATCATCGCGATCCTTGTCTACAAGCAGCTCATGGCCTATATGACGCAGGGCTTTCTTGACAAGCTTCGTCAGGAGATGTTCGGCGGCATGCAGGACCTCCCCATCCGCTACTTCGACACCCACCAGCACGGCGATATCATGAGCTTCTACACCAACGATATCGACACGCTTCGCCAGCTCGTGTCTGAGGCCATCCCTGCCTTCATCCAGTCCGGCGCGATCGTGCTGGCCGTATTTGCCATCATGCTCTATTTCAGCGTATGGCTGACGCTCATTTCGGTGCTCGGCGTGATTCTGATGATAGTCGTCACCAAGCGCGTCGGCGGCGGCAGTGCCAAGTTCTTTCTGCGCCAGCAGCAGGCCGTTGCCAAGACCGAGGGCTACATTCAGGAGACGATGACCGGTCAGAAGGTCGTCAAGGTCTTCTGCCACGAGCAGCGCTCCATTGAGGAATTCGACAAGATCAACGATGCTCTCTTTGAAGACAGCTACCGCGCCCACGCCTACGCAAGCGTCCTCGGCCCCATCATCGGCAACATCGGCAACTTCCTCTATGTCGCCCTCGCGCTCGTGGGCGGCGTGCTGCTGCTCATCGGGCTGCCGAACGTGAGTCTTTCCGGCAAGGCGCTGGATATCTCCATTCTCGTCCCGTTCCTCAACATGACCAAGCAGTTCACGGGCAACATCAACCAGCTCTCCCAGCAGATCAACTCCATCGTCATGGCGGGCGCGGGCGCGCAACGCGTCTTCTCCCTCATTGACGAAAAGGGCGAGACGGACGACGGCTTCGTCACGCTCGTCGACGCGGACATCGCCCCCGACGGCACGATCACCGAGAGCAACCATCACACCGGCCACTGGGCGTGGAAGAACCCGAACGACAACGGTAAGGCCTCTTACCGCGAGCTGCGCGGCGACGTGCGCCTTGTCGACGTGGACTTCGGCTACGAGCCGAATAAAGAAGTCCTGCACGATGTCTCCGTCTACGCAGAGCCCGGTCAGAAGGTTGCCTTCGTCGGCGCGACGGGTGCGGGCAAGACGACCATCACGAACCTTATCAACCGTTTTTACGACATTGCCGACGGCCAGATCCTCTACGACGGCATCGACGTCAGCAAGATCAAAAAGGCAGATCTTCGTCGCTCGCTCGGCATCGTCTTGCAGGACGTCAACCTCTTCACCGGCACGGTGATGGACAACATTCGTTATGGTAAACTCAACGCAACGGACGAAGAGTGCATCGCCGCGGCGAAGCTCGCCGGCGCGGACGACTTCATCACGCGTCTCCCCCAGGGCTATGCGACGGAGCTCGCCAACAACGGCGCGAACCTCTCGCAGGGCCAGCGCCAGCTCATCTCCATCGCCCGCGCGGCGGTCGCCGACCCGCCGGTCATGATCCTCGATGAAGCGACATCGTCCATCGACACGCGCACCGAGGCCATCGTCCAGCGCGGCATGGATCAGCTGATGGAGGGCCGCACGGTGTTCGTCATCGCGCACCGCCTGTCGACCGTCAAGAACTCCGACGTCATCATGGTCCTCGACCACGGCCGCATCATCGAGCGCGGCAGCCACGAAAAGCTGATTGCGGAGAAGGGTACCTATTATCAGTTATACACGGGTGCCTTTGAGCTCGAATAACTCAAAAACGCGGCAATGCCGCGTTTTTGAAAAGGTTTCACTGCGCTTCGTGCCTCACCGTTGGCTCGACACGCGCTCCGTGCAAAGTATTCTCCGCCACGTACACGCCGCGGCGGAAAATGAATTAAGATTATTTGTCGCCGTGCGCGGCGGCCTGGGCATCCGTTAGCAGCTCTGCTGCTTTACGGATGCCGCGTACCCCTTGCGGGTAAAAGTCTGCGACGCTTTTTGGCGCGCCCGAAAGGGCGCGCCTTTTCCTCGTGGAGCGAGCGTCGAATGGTACGCCTCAGCGTGTCATTCGGCGCGGAGCGCAGCGAATCCCCAATCAAAAAAGCGGCAAAGTCGCTTTTTTGAGCCTGCATATAGTCCAAGTCCTCCCGCTATATTGTGTTGAACGCAAATTTTTGAGGGAGGAATTCTATGTCTCGTTCCTTTTTCCGCACCTACGGCTTCCTGAGCGCGATGCTGCTCGCCATCGTGCTCGGATGCGTGCTGGGCGCGCTGTGGCCGGGGGCGACATGTCTCGCCCCACTCGGCACGATCTTTATTAACCTGATGTTCTGCATCGTCGTGCCGCTCGTATTCTGCTCGCTTTCAAGCTCCATCGCCTGCATGAAAAGCCCCGGGCGCGCGGGAAAGATCATGGGCACGACGCTTCTGGTCTTCATCGTCACAGGTCTCATCGCCGCGGTCATCATGGTCTTTTTGATGCGCCTCTATCCACCGGTGCTTGAGCCGTGGGCAAACACGGCGGCGGGCACGGTCGATGCGCAGGCAAGCGTCGCGGAGTTGCTCGTCAACTTCTTCACAGTCGAGGATTTCGCGGCGCTTTTGTCCCGCCGCGCGATGCTGCCGCTCATCGTGTTTTCGCTTCTCATCGGCTTTGGCGTCAATCTGAGCGGCGGCGCGGACTGCCTGACGGCAAAAGTCTTGCAGGACATGACGAACTGTCTTCTGAAGGTCGTCTCGCTCATCTCCTACTATGCGCCCGTCGCGTTTTTCGGCTTCTTCGCCTCGCTCGTCGCGACCTACGGCGCGCAGATCACTGCGGCCTATGGCCGCGCGATGCTCGTCTACTACCCGCTCTGCTTTGTCTACGCGTTTGTCGCGTTCCCGCTCTACGCCTATCTTGGCGGCGGAAAAGAGGGTGTGCGCGTCATGCGGCGGCACATCCTGCGCCCCGCGGTCACGGCGCTCGGCACCTGCTCATCCGTCGCGACCATCCCGACGAATTTAGAGGCCGCGGAGGACAGCGGGGTCCCGCGCGACATCTCCGACCTCGTCCTGCCGCTGGGCGCAACGATGCACATGGATGGCTCGTGCTTCAGCTGCGTGCTGAAGATCGCGTTCCTCTTCGGCGTGTTCGGCATCCCGTTTGAGGGCGCGGGGCTCATCGTCAAAATTCTGTTCGTTGCCGTGTTCAGCTCGGTCGCGATGAGCGGCATCCCCGGCGGCGGCTACATCGGCGAATACATCATCTGCACGCTCTTCTTCCCCGCGCAAATGGCCATTGCCTACCCCATCGCCGTGACGATTGGCAACCTTGTCGACCCGCCCGCGACGATGATCAACTCTGCTGGCGACTATGTCGTGTCGTTCCTCGTCGCGCGCTTCACCGAGGGAAAGGATTGGCTCGAGCGCGCGCAGCGCGAAAAGGCCGCAAGATAAATTTTCCGTGCGCTTTCCGCGCAGGCGTGCTATAATGCTGTTCGTTACGAAAGAAGAAAGATCCGCCCGCCGCGCGCGGGCAGAAAGAGGTTTTTATCATGGAAGTTGGTCTTTCCATCGCGCAGATGCAGCGCGGCATGGACGTGGAAGGCTTTTATCTGCTCAAGGCCGCCTTTGCCAAGGTGACGGCCAGCGGCAAGCCGTTTTTGAGCGCGGTCCTCGCCGACACGAGCGGCACGATCGAAGCGAAAGTCTGGGATTACAGCGGCCCCATCGGTGAGCGCGACGTGGGCAAGGTGCTCAAGGTGCGCGGCAGCGTGTCGGACTACCGCGGCATGCCACAGCTCACGGTCGACAAGCTGCGCCTCGCCGAGGACAGCGACCACGTCGACGTCTCGAAACTCGTCCCCGTCGCGCCCATCGACCGCGAGGCAGGCTATGACGAGGTCAGGGCGCTCGTTTCGACCATTGAGGACGCGGACTATCGCGCCGTGTGCGAGGAGATGCTGCGCCGCCACGAGGCGGCGTTCCGCACCATTCCCGCCGCCAAGAGCGTCCACCACGGCTTTTTGTCCGGCCTTCTGATGCACACGCTCAACATGCTGCGCCTTGCCGATTTCCTGTCCGCGCAGTATGCGGACACCGTGAACCGCAGCCTGCTCCTTACCGGCACGCTGCTGCACGACTTTGCCAAGGAACAGGAATTCACGTTCTCCGAGCTCGGCCTCGTGACGGACTACTCGACGCAGGGCCAGCTGCTCGGCCACCTCGTCATGGGCGCGCAGGAGGTCGCGGCGATCGCCGCCGAGCTCGACCTGCCCGAGGAAAAGGCGACGCTTTTAGAGCACCTGATCCTCTCGCACCACGGCCAGCCGGAATTCGGCGCGGCGGTGCTGCCCCAGTGCGCGGAGGCGGAGCTTCTGTCGCTCGTCGACCAGATCGACAGCCGCATGGAGATCTATCGCGAGGTGCTCGCACCGCTCAAAGCGGGCGAATTCAGCCAGCGCGTCTTCGCGCTTGATAACCGGCGGGTTTATAAGCATCAATAAGGATGGCAGCGCCGATGGCGCTGCGTGGAGCAAAGGGGGAGATTCTCTTTCAAAAGAGAACCTCCCCCTTTGAATCCCCCAAGAGAAAGGCAGGGGGCGTTTCGATTTCGCCCCCTGCACCCCCTAACGACCAAAAGGGAGGGGCTATGCCCCTCCTTTTTGGATTATCCACCCCGCTGTTGCTTCTAACGGCGCGGCATTGCTTCGCTCACCGCTTTGGGGTGCTGCTTTTTTAGTTTTCTGCTGAATCGGCACTGCCAATAGGC
>CAVFND010000144.1:0-4653 GCA_963623615.1 Oscillibacter sp. ER4
ACGAATCGCAGGCAAAGCGACAGCGAAGATAGAAGCAAACCAAATCGTTTAGATAGCACACCTGGCAGGCATCCGATTCCGCAGACTGTGCACTTCTTCAAGCCTCAGACCGGCAATGGCGGGGTCAAGGGGCAAGGCCCCTTGCGTTCTCTTGGGGGTTTAAGGGGTATATTCTCTCACGTGCGAGAATATCCCCCTTATCCCGTGCAGCGCCTGCGGCGCTGCCTCCCCGCGGCACACATGCCGCAAAGCCCCTCGCACCCGTGCGAAAACAATAATTCCCTTTATATATAATAAAAGGAAACTATCCCGTTTTAGCACTTGACGCTGACGAGTGCTAAAAATTAAGAGTTTGGTAACAAATATCAGGAATTTTCTGCTATACTTAGGTTCAAATACAATTCAGAGAGGGATGCTTTTATGGCTAAAAAACAATTTAAAGCAGAATCGAAGCGTTTGCTCGATCTGATGATCAACTCGATTTACACGCACAAGGAGATCTTCCTGCGCGAGATCATTTCCAACGCGAGCGACGCCATCGACAAGCTCTGCTACGTCGCGCTGACGGACGACAAGGTTGGCATGAACCGCAGCGATTTTGCCATCACGGTGTCGGTCGACAAGGAGAACCGCACGCTGACGGTCTCGGATAACGGCATCGGCATGAGCAAGGAGGAGCTTGAAAACAACCTCGGCGTCATCGCGTCGTCGGGCTCCTACAAGTTCCGTCAGGAGACCGAGGAAAAGGACAAAAAGGACGCCGATATCGACATCATCGGCCAGTTCGGCGTGGGCTTCTACTCCGCGTTCATGGTCTCGGACAGCATCACCGTCCGCACGAAGAAATACGGTGAGGAACAGGCCTATGAGTGGCAGTCCTCCGGTGCGGACGGCTACACGATCACAGAGTGCGAGAAAGACAGCGTCGGCACCGACGTCATCATGCACATCAAGCCCGACACGGACGAGGAGAAATACAGCGAGTACTTGGAGTCCTACCGCCTGCACGCGCTCGTGAAGAAGTATTCCGACTACATCCGCTACCCCATCCGCATGCTGCTGCCTGAGCAGAAGGTCAAAGAGGGCAGCGACCCCGAAAAGCCCGAATACGAGACCGTCGAGGAGATGAAGACCGTCAACTCCATGGTGCCGCTGTGGCAGCGTAAGAAGAGCGACGTCACGGACGAGGAGTACAACAAATTCTATTCCGAGCTGACGCACGAATTCGACAAGCCCCAGCGCACGATCACCGTCTCGGCGGAGGGCAGCGTGACCTATAAGGCGCTGCTGTTCGTGCCGTCTTCGCGCCCGTTCAACTTCTACACCGAGGGCTATGAAAAGGGGTTGCAGCTCTACTCTGCGGGCGTTCTCATCATGGATAAGTGCGATTCGCTGCTGCCTGACTATCTGCGCTTTGTGCGCGGCGTGGTCGATTCGCCGGATCTGAGCCTGAACATCTCCCGCGAGCTGCTGCAGCATGACCGCCAGCTCAAGGTCATCGGCCAGAATCTTGAAAAGAAGGTCCGCGCCGACCTTGAAAAGTTCCTCAAGGAAGACCGTGATGGCTATGAGAAGTTCTACGAGAACTTCGGCCGCCAGATCGGCTACGGCATCGTGAGCGACGGCGGCGAGAGCCGCAAGGATTCGCTCAAGGATCTGATGATGTTCTACTCCTCCACGCAGAAGAAGCTCACGACGCTCAAAGAGTACGTCGGGCGCATGAAGGAAGACCAGAAGTACATCTACTACGCCGCGGGCGAGAGCATCGCCGCCGTGGACAAGCTGCCGCAGACCGAGCTTCTGAAGGACAAGGACTACGAGGTCCTGTACCTGACCGGCGAGACGGACGAATTCGTTTTGCAGGCGCTGATGAATTACGACGAAAAGCCGTTCCGCTCCATCGTGGACGGCGACCTTGAGCTCGGTGACGAGGAGGAACACAAGGACGACAGCGAGAGCGCAGAGCTTATGCAGTTCGTCAAGGAGACGCTTGGCGACAAGATCAAGGATGCCAGGGTCTCACACCGCTTGAAGACCCATCCCGTCTGCCTGACGGCGGGCGAGGGCTTCAGCTTCGAGATGGAGAAGTATTTCAAGAACTTCCAGATGCCCGAGCCCATCAAGGCTGAGCGCATCCTCGAGCTGAACGTCGATCATCCGGCGGTCAAGGCGATGGCGGCGGCGATGGCAACGGATCGCGACAAGGCGGCGCTGTACGCCAAGATCCTCTACGATCAGGCAAGCCTCATCGCGGGCCTGCCGCTCGAGGACCCCAGTGCGTACACCGACATGGTCGCGCAGCTGATGCAGTAAGTCAACATGAGCCGAAAGGGCGCGGAGAATTCCTCCGCGCCCTTTTTCACGTCTTTCATCCCTGCCGCCTATACTGGCATACAGGCGCTTTTCCGCCTGACAACCCGTAAAGGCGATGAACGGATATGCTTCGACCACTGATGCTGGCTTTGCTCGGCACGTCTTTCACGTTTCTGATGACGGCGCTGGGCGCCGCGACGGTGTTCTTTTTTGCCCGCGAGGTGTGCGAGCGCGCGCAGGGCGCGCTGCTGGGCTTTGCCGCGGGCGTGATGATGGCGGCGAGCGTGTGGAGCCTCATCCTGCCCGCCATCGAGCAGACGGCGGCAGAGGGCCGCCTGCCGCCGTTTCTGCCCGCCGCGGCGGGCATCGTGCTCGGCGCGCTGACGCTCTTTTCGCTCGACGAGCTCGCGCGGCGGCGCGGCGGGGGAGAGGCGCACAGCGATCTTCTGCTCCTCTCGGCCATCACGTTGCACAACATCCCCGAGGGCATGGCCGTCGGCCTTGCGTTCGCGCTCGCGGCGGACGGGGAGAGCCTTGCCGGCGCGTTCGCGCTGGCGCTCGGCATCGGCGTGCAGAACTTTCCCGAGGGCGCGGCGGTGGCGCTGCCGGTGTACCAGGCGGGCAAGTCGAAACGGCGCGCCTTCTGGACCGGCGTGCTCTCCGGCGCGGTGGAGCCGCTGTTCGGCGCGCTCGTCGTGCTCGCGGCGGCGGGCGTGCGCGCGCTGATGCCGTGGCTTTTGAGCTTTGCCGCCGGCGCGATGCTCTGCGTCGTGGCGGAAGAGCTTTTGCCGCGCGCGGGCGGACGGCGGGGGACGTGCGGCTTCCTCGTGGGCTTCCTTCTGATGATGATACTGGACGTCGCGCTGGGGTAAGCGCGGCAATTCCGGCATAGAATGGCGCGAGGTGATCGACCATGCACATTCATGTGGTAAAGCGCGGCGATACGCTTTCTTCCATCGCCGCGATGCACGACGCGCTGCCCGCGTTCGTCGCGGCGGACAACGGCCTTGCGCTGAGTACGCCGCTTGTGATCGGCCAGGCGCTCGTCGTGCGGACGCCGCGGACGCTGCACACCGTGCGCGCGGGTGAGACGCTTTCGTCCATCGCGCGGGACTATGATTTGAGCGTCAGGACGATCCTGCGGCGAAACTTTTTCCTTAACGGCCGCGAACTTCTGCGCGAGGGCGGCGTGCTCGCCATCGACTACTTGGGCGAAACGCCGCTCGCAGCGCTCGGCGTGAACGCCTACGCCTACCCCTACATCGGCGGCGAACTGCTCGACTCGCTCCTGCCGTACCTGACGTATCTGACGCCGTTCACCTACGGCGTCACGCCCGCGGGCACTCTCGTGCCGCTCGACGATGCGCGCCTGCTCGAGCGCGCTGCGCGCTATGGCGTAAAATCGCTCATGCACCTCTCGACGCTGACGCCGGAGGGAAATTTTTCGAGCGAAAACGCCGCGCTGCTCCTGCAAGACGACCGCGCGCAGAGCGCGCTCCTCGCCGAAATTTTGCAGACGATGGCGAAAAAGGGCTATTACGGCCTCGACGTCGACTTCGAGTACGTCCCGTCGGAGCTGCGCGAGGCCTACGCCGCGTTCGTCTGCCGCCTGCGCGAGGCGCTGAACGCCGAGGGAAAGCCCGTCGTCGCCGCGCTCGCGCCGAAGACGAGCGCGCAGCAGCGCGGCCTGCTCTACGAGGCGCACGACTACGCGCTGCTGTCACAGGCCGCGAACGCCGTCTTCCTGATGACCTACGAATGGGGCTATGCCTTTGGTGAGCCAATGGCCATCGCGCCGCTGCCGCAGGTGCGCGCGGTGCTCGACTACGCGCTCTCGGTCACGGCGAGGGAGAACATCTTCCTCGGCGCGCCGCTGTACGCCTACGATTGGCCGCTGCCCTACGAAAAAGGCCGCACGCGGGCGGAAACGCTCTCGTCGCAAGCCGCCGTCGCGCGGGCGCGGCTGGTGGGGGCGGAGATCGGGTTTGACGAGACCGCGCAAGCGCCCTGCTACCGCTACTTCGACAAAACGCGGCGCGGGCACGTCGTCTGGTTCGAGGACGCGCGCTCGCTGCGCGCGAAGATCGCCCTCGCGGCGGAAAAGGGCCTGCAGGGCGTCGGCTTCTGGCAGGCGGGGCGGGAGCTGGCGCAGGCGTGGCCGCTGCTCGACGCGCTGGTCACGCTCGAAACGATATAAAAATGTTCTCCGGTTGCACCGGTTCGTCTCACGATGGGGTTTACAGCGATAAAGCTGTAAACGGTTTGCGGTGGGATGCGAACTGTACAAAAAAGGAGCATTCCTGTAACTCGTAAAACGCGCCAATTGAAAAGAGAAGAACC
>CAVFND010000145.1:0-4621 GCA_963623615.1 Oscillibacter sp. ER4
GCGAAGAGCTGCTCGCCCATGTGCCGCAGAACCCGCGGTTTTTATACTCCGCGTTTTCCCGCTTCGACGGGCACGACGCCATCGAATTTTTCGAGGGGCTCGGCGTGCCGCTCAAGGTCGAGCGCGGCAAGCGCGTGTTTCCGGTATCTGACCGGTCATTCGACATCACGGCGGCGCTTGAGCGCAAGCTCAAGCGTCTGCGCGTCAAGCTCGTGCGCGACCGTGCGCTCGACATTTTGGTCGAAGACGGTCATGTCACCGCCGTCAGGGGCGAAAAAGGGGAGTACGCCGCCTCCGCCGTCGTTCTGGCGACGGGCGGGCTTTCCTATCCCGCGACGGGCTCGACGGGAGACGGCTTCCGCATGGCGGAAGCGCTCGGCCACACGGTCACGCCGCTGCGCGGCTCGCTCGTGCCGCTCGAGGCGCGCGAATGCGCGGTGCTGCAAGGCTTAAGTCTGCGCAACGTCGCGCTGACGGTGTATGAAAACGACAAAAAAATTCACTCCGATTTTGGCGAAATGCTGTTCACGCATTTCGGCGTGAGCGGGCCGCTCATTCTGTCGGCCAGCGCGCATATGCGGCATTTCGACAAAAAGCAGTACCGGCTGGAGATCGACCTCAAGCCCGCGCTCGACGAGCAAATGCTCGATAAGCGCCTGCTTTCGGATTTTGAAAAGCGCGCGAACAGCGACTACTGCAACGTGCTCGGGGCGCTCCTGCCGCAGAAGATGATCGACGAGTTCATCGACCGCTCGGGCATTCCGCCGCACGAAAAGGTGCACGACATCACGCGCGCCCAGCGCGAGACCATTCGGACGCTCTTAAAGCGCTGGACGATCAATGTCACCGCGCCCATGCCGGTCGAAAACGCGATCATCACCT
The DNA here is from genome assembly GCA_963623615.1 of Oscillibacter sp. ER4. GTDB lineage: Bacteria > Bacillota > Clostridia > Oscillospirales > Oscillospiraceae > Hominicoprocola. Next base: position 883 of record CAVFND010000145.1, read on the forward strand.
CCGGCGGCGTCAAGGTGGGGGAGATCGACCCCAAGACCATGGCGTCGAAAAAGGTCGGCGGCCTGCACTTCGCCGGCGAGATCATCGACGTGGACGCCTACACGGGCGGCTACAATCTGCAGATCGCCTGGGCGACCGGTAAAGCCGCGGGCGAGGCCGCCGCGGACGCGCTGTCCGCCAAATAACAGCGCATGATTGATTATTGTAAGAGGGAAGAATCAAACAGATGAAGGAGCATTTTTCCATTGCCATTGACGGCCCCGGCGGCGCGGGCAAGAGCACGCTCGCCAAAGCCGTCGCCAAAAAGCTGAATATTCTGCATGTCGACACGGGCGCGATCTACCGCACCATCGGCTACGCAGCGTTTACCCGCGGACTGGACGCCAAGGACGAATCCCAGATCACGCCGCTGCTGAAAGAGATCCAAATCGACATGGCATTTGACGAGACCGGCGGACAGAAGATGCTGCTTGACGGCAAGGACGTCAGCACCGAAATTCGCCTTCCGGAAATTTCGATGTACGCCTCGAACGTCTCGGCGCTGCCGTGCGTGCGCGCGTACTTACTTGAGATGCAGCGCGATATCGCACGCAGGAGAAGCGTCATCATGGACGGGCGCGACATCGGCACGGTCGTCCTGCCGGACGCCGACCTCAAAATCTACCTGACGGCGTCGGCTGAGGAGCGCGCGCGCCGCCGCTGCCTCGAGCTCGCCGAGCGCGGCACGCCCAAGGCGTATGATGACGTGCTGCGCGAGATCAACGAGCGCGACTATCAGGACATGCACCGCGACATCGCTCCGCTGCGCGAGGCGGCGGATGCCGTGCACTTCGACACGTCGAAGCTCAACTTTGAAGAGAGCGAGCAGGCGCTGCTGAGCCTCATTCAGGAGAAATTGAAATGATGCACCGTATCTTTTTCGCGTTTATCTGGATCATCGGGCGGGTGCTGCTGTGGATCTACCGTGTGGACGTCAAAGGGCTTGAAACGCTCCCGAAGCACAGCGTGCTGCTGTGCCCGAACCATTCGACGGACCTGGACCCCGTGCTCATCGGCCTGTGCCTGCCGCTTGACTACCATCTGCACTTCATGGCCAAGGCCGAACTCTTCGGCAACCGCGCGCTCGCGTGGCTCATCCGCACGCTCGGCGCGTTTCCCGTCCAGCGCGACGGCAAGGACATCCAGTCCATCAAGACTGCGATGCAGGTGCTCCACAAGGGCGAGAATCTGCTGATCTTCCCCGAGGGGACGACCATCCGAAACGGCGTCGGCTATCACGACGGACTTCCCGCGCACGCACACGCGGGCATCGCGATGATCGGCGTGCGCACGGGCGCGACGCTTGTGCCGGTGTTCTGCGACGGGCAGAAAAAGCCCTTCCATAAGACGCGCATCATCTTCGGCGAGCCGTATACGCCCGAGGTCACGGGCCGCCGCGGTACGTCCGAGGAATTGCAGGCCATCGCCGACGAAATGCTGCGCCGTGCCTACGCGCTTGGCGGCCAGCAGGTGGGAGGCGCGCCGCTGTGAAGGTCATCTTAGCTGAGACCGCGGGCTTCTGCTACGGCGTGGAGCGCGCGGTCAAGCTCGCGCAGGAGACGGCGAAAGCGCGCGGCGGCGCGATGCTCGGCAGCATCGTGCACAACGCGGGCGTCGTGCAGGAGATCGAAGACCTCGGCATGCGCCTCATCACTTCTCCCGAGCAGGCGAAGGCAGGGGAGACCGTGCTCATCCGCGCCCACGGCGAGCCGAAGGAGACGCTCGACGCGCTGCAAGAGCGCGGGGCGGAGGTCGTGAGCGCCGTGTGCCCGCACGTCGAGCGCATCAAAAAGCTCGCGCAGGAAGCAGAGCGCGAGGGGCGACGCGTCATCCTGATTGGCGAGCGCCATCATCCCGAGGTGCAGGGCATCGCGGGATGGTGCAGCAATCCCCTGATTTTTGAAAATGCGCGGGAAGTTGAAGATTACCTGCAAAATCACCCGGACTTTGCCCATTTACCCAGTATTGTGCTGGCGCAGACGACCTGCATTCGTGCGCTTTGGGTAAGTTGCGTGAAATTTCTAAAAAAACAGTGTACAAATCTCAACATCAATGATACAATATGCTAGGCTACGCAGAAGCGTCAAACTGAGGCGGCAGAACTTTCCGCCAGGGTGGACGTGATGGTGGTTGTGGGCGACCGAAGAAGCGCCAACACAAGGCATTTGACCGAGATTTGCAGAGAGAACTGCGGAAAAGTCCTCCAGATCGAATCCGCAGACGAGCTCTCACCGGAATTCTTTTCCGGATGCCATGTGGCGGGACTGACAGCCGGCGCATCTACTCCTGCGAGTATCATTATGGAGGTATTAACAACAATGACGGAAGAAAACATCAACACCACTGCCCCTGAAACCAGCGAATCCTTCGAAGAAATGCTTGAAAAATCTTTCAAGACTCTAAATACAGGAGATAAGGTGACCGGCATCGTGACCGCAATCGGCACGACCGAGATCCAGGTCGACGTCGGCTGCAAGCAGGCAGGCTATATCCCTGTTTCTGAGCTGAGCAGCGACCCCGACGTCAAGCCCGAGGACGTCGTCAAGGTCGGCGACGAGATCGAGGCTTACGTTGTCCGCGTCAACGACGTGGAAGGCTACGCCACCCTCTCCAAGAAGCGTCTCGACGCTGTCAAGCTCTGGGAAGATATCGAAACTGCCGTTGAGGACAAGACCGTTCTCGAAGGCACCGTGACCGAAGTGAACAAGGGCGGCATCGTCGTCTCTGTCAAGGGTGTGCGCGTGTTCGTGCCCGCTTCTCAGAGCGGTATGCCCAAGGACTCCGACCTTGGCCAGATGGTCAAGCAGAAGGTCAAGCTCCGCGTGACCGAGGTCAACCGCGCCCGCCGCCGCGTCGTCGGCTCCATCAAGTCCGTCCTGAATGAGGAGCGTCAGGCTGCTCAGGCCGCCATCTGGGCCGGTATCGAGGTCGGCAAGCACTATGACGGCGTCGTCAAGTCCATGACCTCATACGGCGTGTTCGTCGACATCGGCGGCGTGGACGGCATGGTCCACATCTCCGAGCTGAGCTGGAGCCGCATCAAGAACCCCGCCGAGGTCGTCTCCATCGGCGATCACCTCGACGTGTACGTCATCTCCTTCGACCCCGAGAAGCACAAGATCTCCCTCGGCGTCAAGGACCGCACCCAGAACCCCTGGGATGTGTTCATGAACACCTACAAGGTCGGCGACGTTGCCAATGTCCGCATCGTCAAGCTGATGACTTTCGGCGCTTTCGCTGAAGTCGTTCCCGGCGTGGACGGCCTGATCCATATCTCCCAGATCGCTGACCGCCGCATCGACAAGCCCTCCGACGTTCTGTCCGAAGGCCAGATGGTCGACGCGAAGATCACCGCCATCGACGAGGAGAAGAAGAAGATCTCCCTCAGCATCCGCGCGCTGCTGAACGGCGAGGAAGAGGCTCCTGCCGGGGAGTAATTTCCCCGAACTGAAAAGAGACAGGCTCTGGCCTGTCTCTTTTTTACGTTCTTTTTTACGCTGGCATGCAAGAAAGACTTTGCAAACGGCAATCGGTATGCTATAATTGTTAAAGTTTCGACATAGTTCCGAAATGATAATCAAATTCACATACATACAGGAGGAATTATCCATGGATTATGCAGCGCTTTATCAGAAGAAGCTGACCTCTGCCTCGGAAGCCGTCAAGGTCGTCAAGAGCGGCGACTGGGTCGACTACGGCT
>CAVFND010000146.1:0-4615 GCA_963623615.1 Oscillibacter sp. ER4
AGCTGGTGGCCCTGCGGACCGTACTGGACAAAGTGCATGCCGAGCTTCGTCGTGATGAAGCCGAGCGACGCGCACACCTGCGTCGCGTCGCCCACAAACACGACCTTGCAGTCCTCTAACTTCTTCCCCTGCGGAAGGTTCTCTACGATCGTGCAGAGGTCGCCGATCTCCTGCGTGGGGTGGTTGTAGTCCGACATGCCGTTGATGACGGGGATCGCGCAGCTTCTGGCGAGCTCTTCGATGGTCTTGTGCTCAATGACACGCGCCATCACGACATCGACGAGCTTTGAGAGCACCTTGCCCGTGTCGCCGATGGTCTCGTGTCCGCCGAGCTGGATCATGCCGGGACCTAAATACTGCGCGTGGCCGCCCATCTGGCTCATCGCGGTCTCAAACGAGACGCGCGTGCGCGTAGAAGACTGCTGGAAGATCATGCCGAGCGTCATGTTGCGCATCAGGGGCGGATAGTAACCCGCCTTGATGGCCTTTTTGATGGCGAGTGACAAATCGATGATGTCGAGCAGCTCCTGCTTGGTGAATTCATTGGTGTCGATAAAGTCTTTTTTCATACGATTCCTCCGACATTTCAAGTTGCTTTTTGCCGCGGAAACGAACGCCGCGGCGAATGCTGCGCTTAGTGTCTGCACTTTTTTCCAGTTCATACGGACATAAAACCGAATACTTTACGGCTCCTTTTCCTGCCTTCCGGCATTTTACATCGATTTTACAATTCTCTGCTTTTCGATTTGACATTGCCCCGTTATTCTGTAACTTGGTTACGAATGAATGATCAAAAATGAAAAGGAAAGATAGAAAATATGGATATTTTCAATGTACTCACGATGATCGGCGGGCTGTGCCTGTTCCTCTTCGGCATGAACCTGATGGGCCAGGCGCTCGAGCGCCGCGCGGGCGGCAAGCTCCGCTCCCTTCTCGACAAGATGACCGGCAGCGTGTTCGCCGGATTTTTAACGGGCCTTGGCATCACGGCCATCATCCAGAGCTCATCCGCCACCACGGTCATGGTGGTCGGCTTTGTCAACTCGGGCCTCATGACGCTGCGTCAGTCCATCAACGTCATCATGGGTGCCAACGTCGGCACGACCGTCACGGCCTGGCTCTTGAGCCTTGGCGGCATCGACTCCGGCAACTTCTGGATCAAGCTCTTAAAGCCCTCATCTTTCACCCCGATCCTTGCGCTGATTGGCATCATCTACTACATGTTCTGCAAGGACAACAAGAAAAAGGACACCGGCATGATCCTGCTCGGCTTTGCCACGCTCATGTTCGGCATGGAGACGATGAGCGGCGCGGTCGCAGGCCTCAAGGACGTCCCCGCGTTCGCAAATCTCTTTGTCGCTTTTAAGAATCCCATCCTCGGCGTGCTCGCCGGCACGCTGCTCACCGCCATCATTCAGTCGAGCTCGGCGTCCGTCGGTATTTTGCAGGCGCTCGCCGTCACGGGCTCTGTGAGCTACGCCGCGGCCATCCCCATCATCATGGGTCAGAACATCGGCACGACCGTCACAGCCATACTGTCGTCTATCGGCACGAACAAGAATGCCCGCCGCGCCGCGGTCGTCCACCTGCTCTTCAATGTCATCGGCGTTATCGTGCTGCTGACGGTCTTCTGCATCGTGCGCGCGGCCTTTGCGCCCGCGCTACTGGACGAATCCGCCACCATGGCGGGCATCGCCGTGGCGCACTCGACATTCAATATTCTCTGCACTGCCATGCTCCTGCCCGCGGGCGGTCTTCTTGAAAAGCTCGCCAAGCGCATCGTCCCCGACGATCCCCAGACGCAGGGCGAAAAGACGACCGAGCTCGACGAGCGTCTGCTCCCCACGCCGTCGCTCGCCCTTCGCCAGAGCCGCGCCGTCGCCCGCGAGATGGCGGACTGCGCCGTGCGCGCGCTGAACAACGCCCTCACCGCCCTCGGCCACAACACACCTGAGCTCGCCCAGAGCATCCGCGACGATGAAGAGCGCTGCGACCACTATGAGGATATCCTCGGCACCTATCTCGTCAAGCTCAGCACGCAGAAAATGGGCCGCGACGAGAGCGAAGAGGCGACCGAATTGCTCAAGACCATCGGCGACTTTGAGCGCATCTCCGACCATGCGGTCAACATTCTCTCCTCTGCCGAGGAGATGGAGCAAAAGGGCCTCACGTTCTCCGGCAGCGCCCTCAACGAGCTCGCCATCCTCACCGCCGCCATCCGCGAGATCCTCTCGCTCTCGCTCAAGTCCTTCTCCTCGCAGGACGTCGCGCTCGCCCAGCAGGTCGAACCGCTCGAGCAGGTCATCGACACGCTCAAAGAGCAGATGCGCACGCGCCACATCCTGCGCATGCAGCAGGGCCATTGCAGTATCGAGGCGGGCTTTGTCCTCTCCGATCTTCTGACCGATCTGGAGCGCACGTCCGACCACTGCTCCAACATCGCCGGCTGTGTCATCGACGCCCGCGCGCACAACCTCAACCTGCACGAAACGCTGCGCCAAGCCAAGACCGCCGACGGCAGCTTCCAGCGCACGTATGAATCCTACGCGGAAAAGTACCAGCTGCCGATCCCGTCAAACGTGTAAAAAAAGGGGCGCGAGCGCGCCCCTTTTTTGCTATTTTCTTGCTTGTAAAGCGCCCGTTTCCCTGCTATACTACGGTCATTAGGTCATTTCCGCGCAAAAAGTCAAATTGCGCGGTAGGAAAGGATGAACAATATGGATCCGATTTATGAGATCGAATTGCAGGACTGCCCCTACTGCCGCGGCACCGGCACGGTAGAGGATGAGCAGGACTGGTGCGTTTATGTCACCTGTGTCGACTGCGGTGCGCAGACCGCGCACGCAAGCTACGAAACCCCTGAAGAGCGTCTGGCCGCCGCACAGCAGGTCGCGCACCTGTGGAATATCGGCAAGGTCCTGAACCCCGGCGTCGGCGACTGATTCGACTTAAACTGCATAAAAAGGGCGGAAGATGCGTTTCTTCCGTCCTTTTTGCGCTCAAACGGCAGTTGAGCGGGCGAAACTCCCCCTCCATTGCGCGATTTCCCGCAATGGGCTATACTGAGCACATCAAGGACGTCCTCACTTTATAGAAACGGAGTTTTGCCTTTATGAACATCGACATTGGCAGCAAGATCAAAACGCTGCGCCTCTCCAAGAGCATGACGCAGGAGCAGCTCGCGAAAGCCCTCCACGTGAGCGCGCAGGCCGTGAGCAAGTGGGAAAACGGCAGCTCGCTGCCCGACATCCAGCTCCTGCCCGCACTGTCCGTCACGCTGGGAACGAGCATCGACTCGCTCTTCTCCCTCACGGACGAGAGCCGCTTTGCCCGCATCGACAATATGCTCTGGGACAAACGCTTTCTCACGCAGCAGGAATTTGACGAGGAGGAGCACTTTTTGCAGGAAAAGTGCCGCGAGGCGGACACGCGCCCACGCGCGACGCTGCTGCTCGCGCAGCTTTACTGCAAGCGCGCACGGGAATACAACGACCTCGCCTCTCCCCTCGCGCGAAAGGCGCTCGCGCTGAATCCCGACTGCAAGGAGGCGCACAACGCCATCTTTGATTCCGAGCACGGCGCATACCTCGACTGGAACGCGACGAACCACTACCGCACGATCGCCTTCTATCAGGACTTTCTCGCCGCGCATCCGGACAATCACAGCGCACACCTGTGGCTTTTGGACCTTCTCATCGCCGACCGCCGCTGCGCGGAGGCGCGCGAGGTCTTGGACCAGATGCACCGCCTGAATCCGACGTGCAACGACGACTTTTACCTCGGCTGCATCCTCCTGCAGGAGGGGCACACCGACGACGCGCTCGCGCAGTGGGAGGCCATGTGCGCAAAGTATCCCGACACGTGGGAGGTCTACGTCATGCGCGCGAGCGAGCTCGCCAAGCTCGGACACTACGATGAGGCCATCGCGGATTATGAGAAGACGATGGCGCTCATGCCGCCCCCGTGCTTCGTTGACCCCGCCGAGGCCATCGCGCAGATCTGCGAAATCCGCGGCGACTATGAAACGGCCATTGCCTACTATGAAAAGGTCATCGCCATCGAACAGACCGACTGGCACGAAACGCAGGGCGAGGCCATCGACGCCCCGCAGCGTGATATCGCGCGCTTACGCGAAGGGCTAGCAAGCCGCTGATATTTGGGCGAAAAATTGCTTGTCAAAAACCTTTGACATGAACTTTTTGCTCATGTAAAGCAGCTTTGCTCGACAAACTTTCCCGTTTCGGCTACCCTTGGGGCAGATCGAACGAAACGCACAGGAGGCCGCTTATGGAACTCGGCAATCAGATCAAAGCGCATCGCGCCGCGCTCTCGCTTTCGCAGGAGGAGCTGGCGGAAAAGGTCTACGTCACGCGCCAGACCGTTTCCAACTGGGAGACCGGGCTTTCCCTTAATTAAGGATACTTCTGCAACAATCCAAACCCACGCTTACAAATACTTTGCTGAAAGCCAAATCTGAATGACAGGAGACCATACCCGCCCATATAGGCTGGGTATGGTCTTTTTTGTTACCTGCGTTTCTTTTTGCCTTTGCCATGAGCCCGCAGTTTACCCCGCTGGCTGATGGGGCTTTTCATGTGCCTGGACAGCTTGAGTA
>CAVFND010000147.1:0-4615 GCA_963623615.1 Oscillibacter sp. ER4
AAAGGGGGCCATTCTCTCACGTGAGAGAATGGCCCCCTTTAGATCCCCCAAGAGAACGCAAGGGGCCTTGCCCCTTGACCCCGCACATTGCGGGTTTGTAGCTCGAAGAGCTGCACGCGCTGCGCAATCAGGTGCGGTGTACATGGCTTCGCCATGAATCCCTACTATTCGTTTCCGATTGCAACCGCGCCTTACTCCGTGAGGCGCGAGTGACGGAAGAACGGCGGCAGACTGCCTGCCGAATGCGGCATTGCTGCGCTCGCCGCATTGATGAGTGCCGCGGTAGACGGTGATTAGTCTGCACTTCTACAAGATGGGCAGAGCGGCAGCGGATAATAGAAGAAAGTCAAATCGTATAGCAGCGGTAACCGCGGCAACGCCGCGCGCAAGCATCTTCATTCCGGAGGCATAAAGACCATTCAAGCCCGAAACTGCCAATCCAAAACCTTTCTCTCGGGGGATTTAAAGGGGGATACTCTCTTTCGTGAAAGAGAGTATCCCCCTTTGCCCCGCTCCCCTGCGCGGCGCAGGGCTCCCCTCGCAGCCCCAAGGGGCTGCAAGGTTCTCGCCCTGACTTGCATAATTTAGCGATTATGGTTAACAAATCGAATCCCTGTTCTGCCATAAATTTTCCAATTCCAGAATTATGTAAATTTCGACACACGCCTATCTGCACAGTACGTTTTCCACTCCGCGGAACGGGATTCAAATTTTTCCTGCCAAATCAGGCAATTTCAAGAAATTCACCTGTGTGGAAAACTCTGTGGAAACTGTGGATAACTCGCCGTAGAATCTCTTTATTGAATTTATTATGTTAATCTGTCAGTTTCGATCAAGCACTGCCGCATCGCGGCGGATTCAGTCGGGAAAGCGGACACTATGACGGTTTTTCGCAACTTCTGTCTTGTCTGCTGATTTTTATTTTCGCCGTTTTGTCGAGCGCCGAGCATCTTTTTGCACTTGCATTTTGCAGAAGCTCTGCAAAATATACTATCTGTATAGAAGCTGTAAAGTCCCTGCCGAGAATTCGGCAGGGACTTCTTTTAACACGGTGTTTCAAGGCCGTAGCAGCCGCTCACAGGGTCTAAAAACAGCGGCAGGTGCGGCGGGCGGTATGTGAACCAGACGAAGGCAAACAGCAGCGCCCACAAAAGCACAAAGCCGATGAGCTGCATCGCGCCCCCGCGCAGCGCGCCATCCGTTAATAGGCGGTAGCTCACGAAGTACAAAAGCGCATCGGCGAGGAAGAAGATCGTGATGTTCACCCAGTCAGGGAGCTTGCCGAACATCCCCGTCAGCGTGTAGAAAAGCGCCGGAATGGCAATGAGCCCCAGCAGGATGCTCGCCGCCTTGACGGCGAAGAAGTTGCGAAACGCCTCGGAAAACACGATGAACTCCACCACCGTGAACACCAGAAGCGGGATAAACAGCAGCTTCATGTGCTCCCAGGTCGACTCGTTGACCGCCGAAAACGCCGCGACGATGCGGTTCCCGCCCGTCCATTCGTAGACAAAGTGCAGCAGCGTCCCGAAAATCCCCGTCACAGCAAAGCCGATGATCTCCCACCGGCGCAGTTCCCGTTTCATGCTCCGTCCTCCCTTTCCGCCCCGGCCAAGCCGGGCAAGCACTATATTCTACGCGGAAAAGACGGGCTTTATACAGCAAAAGCCTCCCTAAGCGGGCGGCTTTTGCATTTCTTCTTTTATTCGGCAAACTGCGGCACGACGACGCCCGCGGACGCGTCCTTCGTCAGCTCGAAACTGTTCCCGTCAAGTCTGTGGACATTCTTTCCCTCATACAGCGGCAGGAATTCGTCCAGCGTGCCGATCTCGGGATAGCCGTGCGCGCCAAAGCGGTAGTGCATCGGCACGAGCACGCGCGGCGCGATCGCGTCCGCAACCTTTTTCGCCGTCTTCGCGTCGATCGTGTAATACCCGCCGACGGGGATCAGCAGCGCATCGCAGCCCTTGACCGCCGCGAGCTGCTTCTCGCTCAGCTCGTGGCCGAGGTCGCCGCAGTGCACGACCGTCATTCCTTCGGCGCGCAGGATGTGGATGGTGTTCTCTCCGCGAAGCGAACCCTGCTTGTCGTCGTGGAACGTCGAAACTGTCTCGACCGTGAACGGGCTTTCCGATTTATCACGGCCCGAGAGCGTCACCGCCTCCAAAAAGGCGTGATCGCGGTGGCCGTGCGAGCACAGCGCCTCGTCCGCCTCGACGTGCAGCGCGGGATAGGTCTCCACATAGTAGGGATCGAGCACGACGCGCCAGCCCGCGCTCTCGACCACAAAACAGGAATGGCCCAGCCAGGTGATGTTCATGGTGTTTTCCTCCTTAATTCTGCGTTATTCCAGCTCATCGAGCGTCATGGAGAAGCTCTCCATGCAATTGACCATGAAATAGTCGAGCTCGGGCATGTGCATCTCATTCAGCGCGCGGCGCGTCTGCTCCGCGGCCTTTTTGAACTCCATGTTGCCCGCCTTGAGCTCCTCGACACACTTGATGTAAGCCGACAGCTTGTCCGCCGCCTTGACGAGCTTTTTCGTCGTCTCGTCCTCGATCTTGATGATGGGCTCATAGTCCGCGCGCAGCTCCTCGGGCAGCATGGAGAGCAGCTTATCGCTCGCCACAGCCTCGACCTTGCGGTAGGCGTCGCGGATCTCGGGGTTATAGTACTTGATGGGCGTCGGCATGTCGCCGGTCAAAATCTCCGTCGCGTCGTGATAGAGCGCGGCGACCGCCACGGCGTTCGCGTCCGCGGGCAGGCCGAACACGCGCGTGCGGATCAGCGCGAGCGCGTGCGCCAGCACCGCGACCATGTGGCTGTGCTCCTGAATGTTCTCCTCCTCGGTGTTGCGCATCAGCGCCCAGCGCTTGACGCAGCGCATGCGGGAGATATAGGCGTAAAAATGGTTGGCCATGCGTTATTCCTCCAGCTCACCGCGAAGACTCCCGCCGTCGACCGCCGTGATCTTCACGTTTTTCACCTGATTGTGCAGCCCCTCCTGCGCGACCGAAACTTCCATATAGTTCGGCGCGTGACCCGCGCTGCCGCCTTTGCGGTCACGCTCGAAGAGCACGGGGAAGGTCTTGCCCACGCAGCGCGCAAGATAGGCTTCGTGCATCTGCCTGGCAACAGCAGAGGCGCGCGCGGCGCGCTCCTCGCGCACAGGCATGTCGATCTGGCGCATCTCCGCGGCCTTCGTGCCAGGGCGGATGGAGTAGGGGAAGACGTGCATATCGGCAAAGCCGACGCGCGCGATGAAGTCGAGCGTCTGCGCAAATTCCTCCTCCGTCTCCTCGGGAAAGCCCGTGATGAGGTCTGTCGTGATGGCGGGATCGTCAAAATACTGACGCAGCAGGTCGCAGGACTCCATGTAGCGGGCCGTGTCGTACTTGCGGTTCATGCGCTTCAACGTCGCGTCGCAGCCCGACTGCATCGAGAGGTGGAAGTGCGGGCAGAGGTAAGGGAGCTTCGACGCGCGCTCGCAGAACTCCTCCGTGATGGTTCGCGGTTCGAGCGAGCCAAGGCGGATGCGCATGTCGCCGCCCTCGCGCGCGATGAGCTCCAAAAGGTCGATGAGCGAGATCCCGTCCTTGAAGTCCGAGCCGTAGGACGAAATCTCGATGCCTGTGACCACGATCTCGCGGTAGCCCTCCTCACGCAGCGTTCTCACCTGCTTTGCGGCCTCGTCCATCGGCAGCGAGCGCACACGTCCGCGCGCGTAGGGAATGAGGCAATAGGTGCAGAAGTTCACGCATCCGTCCTCGACCTTGAGCATCGCGCGCGTGCGGTTCACCATGCCGCCCGCGGGCAGCACCTCGAAATCGCGCCGCTCCCACACGTCGTCGACGTCGACAATGGGCGTCTTATCCTGCGCGGCGCGCTCTAAAAGGTCGATAAACTTCGCGCGGTCGTTCGTGCCGGCGATCACGTCGAGCCCGAGCTTTTTGATGTCCTCGGGATGCGTCTGCGCGTAGCAGCCGCAGGCGGCGATGACCGCGCTGGGGTTGCGGCGCTGGGCCTGACGGAGCATCTGGCGCGACTTTTTGTCGCTCACCGCCGTGACCGAGCAGGTGTTGACGACGTAAGCGTCCGCCGTCTCCTCAAAGTCCACCAACTCATGCCCGCGGTGCAAAAGCTCCTGCTCGAGCGCCTGCGTTTCATATTGGTTCACCTTGCACCCGAGGGTGCAGATCGCAACTTTCATGTATGTTTGTATCCTTTTCCGCGATTTGGGCGGTAAAGTCCCGCTTTTTTCTGCCGTTTCCGACGTAAAGCGGCCTCCGCCCTTGCTTTTTCATTTTTATATTGTATAATCATTTGAGCATTCTGACAAGTCCAAAGAAAGGATTTTCCCGATATGATCTATCTCGATCACGCGGCCACTACCCCCGTTCCCAAAGAGGTGGCGCAGGCCGTTTACGATACGCTGACAAATGGCTGGGGCAATCCCAGCTCGCAGTACCCCATCGGAAAGCAGGCGCGCGACGCCGTCGCCGCGGCGCGCGAAACGATCGCCGCGGCCCTTGGCTGCAAGAGCGAGCAGTTTGTCTTCACCTCCTGCGGGTCGGAGAGCGACAACTGGGCCATCCGCCTCGCCCTGCACCAGAAC
>CAVFND010000148.1:0-4605 GCA_963623615.1 Oscillibacter sp. ER4
AACGTGCCCTCAGGCAGGGCGAAAGAAAGACCGGTCGGCAGCATGGCCGTCGCGTGCGGCGGGATGATGAGCTCCGTGCCGCCGTCCAGGCAGGCATAAAGGTCGTAACCGGCGGCGAAAGCGGAGCCGCGCGTGGGGAGCTTTGCGCCCTCGCGCAGCAGCTTGATCGAAACGTTGGACATGGGGAAGATCCTCCTCTTTCTTGCATGCAAAACATTATAAAGCCTGCGTAAAAGAAAAGCAAGCAGAGTGCAAAAAGGGAGGATCTGGCATAAGAATAAGAATTTTCCCTTGCCAAACAGGGAAACTTCTGCTATTATACTATGATGTAATGTTTCCGCCTGATGTGGGCGCTTACAAAACGATAACCTTTTTTGGAGGCTCGGATAGATGGCAAAAAACAACGATAAGCGGGCAGAGCGCATGGCGAAGAGCAATCGCAACGTCAACCGTGCGATCACAGTGCTCATGGCCGGCGTCATTGCTGAATTTTATCTTCTGCTGGTGAACAATTACTATGTCAAAGGCGGCGTCGGTCAGGTGCTCACGATGATGACCGTGCTCAAGGTCATCGACTATATCGGCTGTGCGCTGTTCGGCGCGGGCCTTGTCGTCTGGCTGATGCGCAAAAAGTGGACGCGCTTTGCGCCCGCCGCGCCGTGGTTCTTATGCATCGGCTTTTTCTTTGCCGTGTCGTCGATCTTAATGCTCAAGGTCTACCCGCAGGGCACGACGATGATGTGCGTGCTCGTGCCGGTCGTGATGCTCATCGGCATTGTGTTCCTGCTCTATCCGCGTGAGTTTTCCGTGCAGGCCGTGGGCCTGACGGCGTCGCTGATGGCGATGTACCTCATCCACCGCGGCAGCGGGAGCGACACGTGGGGCGGCATCGTCACCGGATGCAGCATCCTTGCGATCTGCGTGGTCGCCGTGCTCGGCGTCGCTGTTTTCAAGGCGGGCAAGAACGACGGCAAGCTCGCAAAGCTCGGAGATCTTCGCATCGTGTCGCAGGACGGCGACTACAAGCTCATCTACGCTGTGCTCGCCGTGTGCGCGCTGGCTATCGTGGCGGCGCTCGCCGTCAGCAGCATCGCCTACTACGGCCTCTGGGTGCTGGCCATCGGCACATTCCTCCTCGCGGTGTATTACACGGTCAAGATGATGTAAAAGAAATCAAAAGAAAGGCGAGTCCTTCAGGACTCGCCTTTCTTTTGAAAAGGACCGCACTCCGCGGCAGCGCACACGCCGTAGGCGCGCACGTTTGCGGAGCGAGAGGTGTTTTTGTCCACATACACGCCGCGGGCAAAAACGATTAAAATTATTTGCGCCGTGCGCGGCGGCCTGGGCAGCCGTTAGCAGCTTTGCTGCTTTACGGATGCCGCGTACCCCTTGCGGGTAAAAGTCTGCGACGCTTTTGCCTCGTTGCAACTGTCGGCATGCAAAAAAGGACGAGTTCATTTGAACTCGTCCTTTTTCCTATGTTGGGATTGCCTCGCAGAGTTTGCCGCCCGCAGGCGGCAAATAATTTTGATCGCAATTTGTCGCGACATGTGCGTGACAAATTACTCTTTGCGCGGAACAGAGTGTCGAGCGCAAGCGAGGCATGGCGTGCAGCGAAACTTTCTCAAACGAAGGACTTTGTCTTTCGTTTGAAGTTTTATATGTCTCTTCGCCCTTCGAGCGCCCGCATCAGGGTGGCGTCGTCGGCGAATTCGAGGTGGCCGCCAACGGGGATGCCGTAGGCGAGGCGCGTGACGCGCACGCCGAACGGCCGCAGCAGGCGGGCGAGGTACATCGCCGTCGCCTCGCCCTCAGTGTCGGGGTTCGTTGCCATGATGACCTCCTCGATGTTCCCCTGCGCCACGCGGTCGAGCAGCGGCTTGATCTCCAGATCGTCGGGCCCCACGTGGTTCATCGGCGAGATGACGCCGTGCAGCACATGGTAGCGCCCGTTATATTCGCGCGCGCGCTCGATGGCGACGACATCGCGCGGGTCGGCGACGACGCAGATGACGTGTTCGTCGCGTTTGGGCGACGAGCAGATGGGGCATAAGCCGCCGTCCGTCAGATTGCGGCAGACAGGGCAGAACGTGACGGTGCGCTTGGCGTCGACAATGGCGTCGGCAAAGGCCTTGGCCTCCTCTTCCGGAAGGCTCAGCACGAAAAACGCGAGGCGCTGCGCGCTCTTGCTGCCGATGCCGGGCAGGCGCGCGAACTGCTCGACGAGCTTTTCGAGCGCCGCGGGAAAGTATTCCATGGATGTTAACCCCTCAGCTCTTTGATCTTGGCGGGAATGTCCGCGGCCTTGTAGACGGCAGAGCCTGCGACGAGCACGTTTGCGCCCGCCTCGATGCAGGTCTTGCACGTCACGGTGTCGACACCGCCGTCGACCTCAAGCTCGCAGTCAAGGTTTCTTTCGTCGATGTAGCGGCGGATGGCGGAAACTTTCGGCATCATGTCGGCCATGAACTTCTGCCCGCCAAAGCCGGGCTCAACGGTCATTACGAGCACGATGTCGCACTTGTCGAGAAACGGCAGCACGGCCTCAGCGCGCGTGTTGGGCTTTAAGACGACGCCCGCTTTTTTGCTCTTGGCGTGGATCTTGTCGAGCGCGAGGTGAATTTTCTCCGGCGTGTCGGCCTCGACATGGCAGGTGACGAGGTCCGCGCCCGCGTCGCAGAACTGGTCGACATAGCGCTCGGGCTGCACGATCATCAGGTGCACGTCGATGGGCAGCGCCGTGCGCTTGCGGATGGACTGGAGCACGGGGATGCCGATGCTGATATTGGGGACGAAGCAGCCGTCCATCACGTCGAAGTGGACGTAGTCGGCGGTGGCAATGGCCTCGACGCCGGCGCCGAGCTCGGCAAAGTCGGCGGAGAGAATGGACGGTGCGATCTTGACAGACATGAAAATAGCCCTCCTGCGAAAATGTTCTTACCCTTTATTGTAGCAAAGCGTCGGGACAAAAGCAATGCAAAAAAATGTAAAAGACGCTTGACATTTTGCCTGCACAGTGATATCCTCACAAATGTAAAGCAAGCTTGACTTTAGAAAACGGAGAGAAGCGATGAAGAATCACATTGAAGAGAGAAGAAAGGCGCGTGGCATGACACAGCAGCAGCTGGCATCGGCACTCGGCGTCTCGCGCCAGACGATCATTTCGCTTGAAAACGGGAAGTACAACCCGTCCATCCTGCTGGCGCACAGCATCGCACGGCTTTTTGGCGAGCGGATCGAGGACATTTTCGTTTTTGAGGAGGAAGAGACATGAATTTGAAGTTCATGAGGGGTATGAATCTGCGGGAGCAGAAAAAGTGCGGCGTTCTGCTGATCGCCATCGGATTGGTGACGTTCGCCATCGGGTTCCTGCTCGGCGATGCGCACATGGGCGATTTTTATAACGGCCTTGGCTGCGGTATTTTCATTTGCGGCGCGGTGCGGCTGCTGCGCGTGTACCGCCTGAGCCGTGACCCGGAAAAGGCCGCGGATTATGAGGCGCTGCTCAAGGACGAGCGCACGATGTACGTTGCCAGCAAGGCGCGCAGCATGACGTTTTTCATCTGCATTTATGCAGAGCTCGCGGCGGGGCTGCTGGCGCTGCTGGTGTTCGACCAGCCGATCATCGGGAAGACGCTCTGTCTTGTGACCTGCGCGCAGTCGCTTATTTTTTGTGGGACGTATTGGTACTACAACAAGAAGTATTAAAGGCAGCGCCAGTGGCGCTGCACGGGACAAAGGGGGAGATTCTCTTTCAAAAGAGAACCTCCCCCTTTAAATCCCCCAAGAGAAAGGCAGGGGGCGTTTCGATTTCGCCCCCTGCACCCCCTAACGACCAAAAGGGAGGGGCCTTGCCCCTCCTTTTTGGATTATCCTCCCCGCTCTTCTGACGGCGCGGCATTGCTGCGCTCGTCGCGTTCAGATTTGCTTCTATCTCAGTTCTGTGCTGTGATATAGATTTCTTCTGCTTTTTGTTGGGCGGCGATGAGCAGGGCTTTTGCGTCGCCGTAGTTCTGTGCTTCCATTTTTTCGAGTGCATCGGTCACTGCGTTGAATAGCGTGGCGTACATTTTCTGATAATCGGCCATAATAAGCACCTCCTTAACCCTTTTCGGTTATTTTAACCCAAAAGAGTTAATCTTTTCAAGAGGAAATCGATATTCTTTATGAAAAGAAAGCGGGGTGGGCGTGATGACAGTGGGCGAAGCCGTGCGGCGGCGCATTTTGGCGCTGTGCGAAGAACGAAATATCACGATCAACCGCTTGAGCATTTTAAGCGGCGTCACGCAATCCACACTCAACAACATTATGAGCGGCCGAAACCACACGACTACCGTCGCAACGCTCAAAAAGCTCTGCGACGGCTTGAACATCACCGTCGATGAGTTCTTCTGCCCCGAATATTTCCACGATCTCGAACAAGAATTAAAATAAAACGGCCGCTGACGCGGTCGTTTTTTGTTATGCGGCGAGCGCAGCAATGCCGCCCTGGCAGGCACTATCGAAATGGAATTATCCGAAGTAGATGCAGTTCTTACCGGAAGTGCCAAGGGGAGGATAATCCAAAAAGGAGGGGCAAGGCCCCTCCCTTTTGGTCGTTAGGGG
>CAVFND010000149.1:0-4604 GCA_963623615.1 Oscillibacter sp. ER4
CTTGGGGGTCAAAGGGGGATATTCTCTTTCCGAGGAAAGAGAATATCCCCCTTGACCGCGTCCCCACCCAAGGTGGGGGACAAAAATCGTTTTAACGAATTAGTTAAAAAGTTTCGCGATGGAGATCTCCTGATACGTGCGCTCGATCGCTTCGGCGAACATGGGCGCGACGGTCAGGTACTTGATGCGGGACTTGGCGAGTTCGTCTTCGCCGACGGGGGCGGGGATGGTGTCGAGCAGGGCGAGCTCTTCGATGTTGCTCGCGGCCAGGCGCTCGAGCGCGGGGCCGGAGAGGACGCCGTGGGACGCGCAGGCGTAGACCTTCTTCGCGCCGCCGACCTCAACGATGGCCTTGGCCGCGTTGCAGAGAGAGCCTGCGGTGTCGACCATATCGTCGAAGAGGATGCACTCCTTACCGGCAACGTCGCCGATGACGTTCATGACCTCGCACTGGTTGGCCTTCTGGCGGCGCTTATCGACGATGGCGAGGTTCATGTGCAGCTTCTGGGCGAAGGTGCGGGCGCGGGCGACGGAACCGACGTCGGGGGAGACGACGATCATGTCCTCGCACACGGAGCCGAACTTCTTGGCGTAGTAGTCGACGAAGATGGGGTTGCCGAAGAGGTTATCCACGGGGATATCGAAGAAGCCCTGGATCTGGTTGGCGTGCAGGTCCATCGTCAGCACGCGGTCAACACCCGCGGCGACGAGCATGTTGGCGACGAGCTTGGCGGAGATGGGGTCGCGGCTCTTGGCCTTGCGGTCCTGACGGGCATAGCCGAAGTAGGGCATGACGGCGGTGATGCGGCCGGCGGAAGCGCGGCGGCAGGCGTCGACCATGATCAGAAGCTCCATCAGACTGTCGTTGACGGGCTTGCAGGTGGACTGAACGAGGAACACGTCGCTGCCGCGCACGGTCTCGTACAGAGAGACGGAGGCCTCGCCGTCTGCGAAGCTCTTGACCTCGCTCTCGCCGAGCTTGGTGCCGATGATCTTGCAGATGTCCGCTGCCAGTTTGGGGTTTGCATTGCCGGTGAAAATCTTGATGTCCTTACCGTGAGAGATCATGTTGATGTACTCCTCTGTTTATAAAAAATTTTATGAAGTTACTTTTTCTCGTGCGCCGCGCGCCACTTTTCCGCCCAGCCGGGCTTGTTGACCTGACGAGCGCGGGCCAGAGCGAGGGAATCGGCGGGCACCTCGTCGGTGATGGTGGAGCCGGCGGCGATGTAGCTGCCGTTTCCGACCGTGACGGGGGCGATGAGGTTCGTGTTGCAGCCGATGAAGGCGTCGTCGCCGATCGTGCAGCGGAACTTTTTAAAGCCGTCGTAATTCGTCGTGACCGTGCCGCAGCCGAAGTTGATGCGCTCGCCGCAGTCGCTGTCGCCGACGTAGGTGAGGTGCGAGATCTTCGTGCCGTTGCCGATGACGCTGTTTTTGATCTCGACAAAGTCGCCGACTTTGACGTGGTCGCCGATCTTGGAGTTCGGGCGGACATAGGCAAAGGGGCCGACGGTCGTATGCGCGCCGACGGTGCTCTCGTTGAGCTGTGAGGCGTTCACCTCGGTCTCGTCGCCGACCGTGCAGTCGCGGATCATGGCGTTCGGGCCGATGGTGCAGTTCTTGCCGATGACCGTTCTGCCGCGCAGGATCGTGCCCGGCAGGATGACCGTGCCGCTGCCGATCTTGACGCGCGGGTCAATGTAGGTATTGTTGGGGTCCATGATGGAAACGCCCGCGGCGAAGTGCTTGTCGGCGATCTTGCGGCGGCACATGTCCTGTGCGGACCGGAGCTCCTCGTCGTCGCCGACGGGCAGAAAGCCCTTGCTGATCTCCGCCCCCTTGGGGAAGGCGGCGAAAGCGCCGTGCTCTTTGAGCACCTTGCAGCACTCCTTTGCGTCCGCCGAGTAGACCGCGCCGCCGGAGAACACACCCACGGGCAGCACCGCGCCGTTGACGATGAGGACGCTGCCCTTTTCATTCTTGAGGAGCTTCAAAAGCTCTTCCCCGTGCCTGGCCCCGTCGACATAGGTGACGTCGGCACGTTCGGGAATGTAGGGGCGCATCGTATCGTGCGCGCGCACGTCGGAGACAATAAAAAACCGCTCGACACCCTGTCCCATCAGTTCTTCGACCATCCACGTGAGAATGGGGCAGAACAAAATGGGCCTGAGCATCAGCGGTGTTTTTTCTTTTGTCAGGGTCATATCGTCCGGCATAAAGAGGACTGCCAGCTTCTGATCCATTGGGGGTCATCTCCCTTCTCGACTTACTTTACTCTCTATTAACGACATTATAGCAAAGATGCCCGAAAAATCCACCTTTTATCACAAAAAAACAAAAATTTTTTTGATTTGGTCGCTTTGCTTTCGCATTTTCAAAATTTCGTTTCAAAAAACTGCATTTTAGGTTGAATTCGCAATATTTTTGCGGTACAATGATAAAACTTTCGCGTGGAGGGGGCGCTGTCATGCTGAATATCGTGCTCGTCGAGCCGGAGATCCCGCAAAACTGCGGCAATATTGCGCGCACCTGCGCGGCGACGGGAGCGCACCTGCACCTCATTAAGCCTCTCGGGTTCGATATTTCCGACCGCGCCGTCAAGCGCGCGGGGCTCGATTACTGGTACCTTGTGGAGATCAGCGTGTATGAAAATTTAGCCGACCTTTTTGCAAAGCATCCCGAGGCGGAAAAAAACTGCTGGCTCGCCACGACCAAGGCCCCGCAGGACTACTGCCAGGCGGAATTCAAGGACGGCTGCTGGCTCTTTTTCGGGAAGGAGACCGCGGGCCTGCCCGAGCCTTTCAGAGTCGCGCACTATGAGCGCTGCATCCGCCTTCCGATGCGCAGGGAGGCGCGCAGCCTGAATCTATCCAACTCCGTGGCGATCCTGACGTATGAGGCGCTGCGGCAGACGGGCTTTCCCGGCCTCAAGCACGAGGGGGAAATGCTGGAAAAGGCGTGAGACCCTAAGTTCGTTTCAACGGAGTAACCAAATCGTATGTGTATATTATGAGGAGGAAACAACATGAATTATAACAAGAAGACTGTTCTCGATGTGGACGTGAGCGGCAAGAAGGTGCTGCTGCGCTGCGATTTCAACGTGCCCCAGGATAAGGAGACCGGCGAGATCACCTCGGACAAGCGCATCGTGGCCGCTCTTCCGACCATCCGGTATCTGCTTGACCACGGCGCGGCGGTCATCGCCTGCTCACACCTCGGCAAGCCCGAGCCCAAGTTTGATAAATGGGTGAAAAAGCAGACCGAAAAGGGCAAAGACCCCGCAACGCTGAC
This sequence comes from Oscillibacter sp. ER4, assembly GCA_963623615.1. GTDB lineage: Bacteria > Bacillota > Clostridia > Oscillospirales > Oscillospiraceae > Hominicoprocola. The sequence continues at coordinate 3,295 of CAVFND010000149.1, forward strand.
CGAGGAGAAGTGGAAAAAGTCCCTCGACAAGCTGACGCTCGCGCCCGTTGCCAAGCGCCTTTCGGCGCTTCTCGGCAAGGACGTGATCTTCGCGCACGACGTCGTCGGCGAGGACGCCAGGGCCAAGGCCGCGGCGCTCAAGGGCGGCGAGATCATGCTGCTTGAAAACACCCGCTTTGAGCCGGGCGAGACGAAGAACGACCCCGAGCTTGCCAGGGCGCTTGCCTCGATGGCGGAGCTGTATGTCTCCGACGCGTTCGGCACGGTGCACCGCGCGCACGCGTCCACCGCGGGCGTGGCGGCATATCTTCCCGCCGTGTCGGGCTTACTTGTCGCCAAGGAGCTGGAGGTCATGGGCAAGGCGCTCGACGATCCCAAGCGCCCGTTCGTCGCTGTGCTCGGCGGCGCAAAGGTCAGCGACAAGATCGCCGTTATCAACAACCTGCTCGACAAGGCCGACACCGTCATCATCGGCGGCGGCATGTCCTACACGTTCTCCAAGGCGCAGGGCGGCGAGATCGGCAAGTCCCTGCTTGAGGAGGATAAGTGTGCCTACGCGCTCGAAATGATCGAAAAGGCGAAGGAAAAGGGCGTCAAGCTCCTGCTGCCCGTCGACGCGGCCGCGGCGACGGAGTTCTCCGCCGACGCAGAGCCCCACGTCGTCGACGCGATGCACATTCCCGCTGATATGATGGGTATGGACATCGGCCCCAGGACCGTCGAGCTCTTCTGCGCGGCGACGAAGGACGCGGGCACGATCGTGTGGAACGGCCCCATGGGCGTTTTTGAGTTCCCCGCCTTTGCAAACGGCACCAAGGCCATGGCCAAGGCGCTCGCCGAGAGCGGCGCCGTGACGATCATCGGCGGCGGCGACAGCGCGGCGGCAGCCGAACAGCTCGGCTTTGCCGACAAGATCACGCACATTTCGACCGGTGGCGGCGCGTCGCTTGAGTTCCTGGAGGGCAAGGAATTACCGGGCGTTGCGTGCCTGCTCGATAAATAAGGCACAGCCATCATTGCGGCTTTAAGCTGCCGATGCGACCGAGCGACAGCGCAGGGAGCCGCGCGTTAGCGCGTGGTTCAATCAGGGGTATCCCCACGGGGATATTGCCGGGCGTTGCGTGCCTTTTGGACAAGTGAGAAAAATCACGATTGATTTTCAAATATTCGCATAGATCTTAGACTTAGACAAGTAACAGGAGAAAAGGACCCAAAATGAATCGCAGATACCGTAAAACCATCATCGCAGGCAACTGGAAAATGAACAAGACTCCCAGCGAGACCAAGGCCTTTGCCGAACAGTTCAAGGC
>CAVFND010000150.1:0-4602 GCA_963623615.1 Oscillibacter sp. ER4
CCTGTTAAGTCCTTGATGAGTGATTTGAGCGCGTCGATATCCATCATCACGCCGCCGCTCGTTTCATAACCCTTGCCCTGATCCTCTTTCAGCACGCCGACGACCTTGAGCTCGACCTCGTAGGGCGTAGGCTTGGTGCCCGTACCGTCGTCATACGGTGTGAGTACCATGGTGATGCTCGTCTTGAGTGGGTCAAAAAACGGATCGGGGACATTTTCGGTATCGAGATTCCCGTTGTCGTCCCACACATAGCGGCTCACATAGTTGCGGCCGTCCGGCATCAGCGTATCGGTGAAGTTATAGGCAAAATACTGGCCCACGACTATCTCGTCGCTGTTTTCGGGATACCGGCCGTCCACCAGCTCAAAGCCCATGTTCTCGAGGGCACTTGAGTCGATGCCGGTAAAATTGACCCAATCGGCGGTGTAGCGGCCATTGATGCCTGCTTTCATCGAAACATTGTAGCCATCAAGGCTCGCTTTGGGCATGACGGCCTTGACGCCCGCGATCTCGTGGAAACTCTCGACCGCTTTTTCGTCGAGCTTGGCCTCGCTTGTGCCGTCCTGACTGTAGCCGCGGTAGACCTCGATGATAGAGAGGTCACCCATATTATTGAGCATCTGGTCATACGACTCCTGCATGCCCGCGCCGATGGAGACCATCACGATGATGGATGTGCAGCCGATGAACACGCCCAGCACCGTCAGGATCGTGCGTCCCTTGCGCCGCGACAGGCTGTCGAAGCACATCTTGAAGATGTCTGCGAATCTCATTTTTTCTGCTCCTCAGCACCCGTGGCCGCGCCCTCTTTCTTCTCAGCTGCGGTCTCCGCTGCCTCCTGCTTCTCCTCGGCGATCTCCTCTTCGTCCCACTTGTCCCACAGCGCCTGCTCGGCCTTCTGCTTGGCCTTCTTCTTGCGGATGCGGAGCACGATCAGGGCAATAACGGCGATGACGACGAGCGCGATGATGACGTACTTCCACGGGAAGCTGCTCGTCTGGTCATCCGGTACAATATTGTCGTCAGGATCAACAGAATCATCAGGCACGTAGGCCATGGCCTCGACTGTCGCTTCGAAGACGCGCTCTTTCGTGTTGCCGTTGGAGTCCTCGTAAGTAATGACGATCTTGACCTGATTCTCGCCCTCGTTGAGCGGGGTCACGGCAAAGGCGATGGTGCCGTTCTTGCCGCCGTCGATCGTGCCGACGCGCTGATAGGCCGTCGGCGTATCGATGTCGCCGGAGATGGTCGCCTCCACATTGTTGATGGCGCTCTTGCCCTTGTTGACATAGTCGATGGTCAGACTCGTCTCCTCGCCGACATAGCCGGTGTAGGAGGTCGTGGGCTCGCTTATCTCAAAGCGGTCGGGCTGATAGAGGGGCACGCTCAGCGACAGAGTGGCGCTGCCTGATTTTCTCGCGTTCTGGTCGACGTATTCGTAGGTCACGTCGATCTTGACGTCCTGCGCGCTGGAGCTGATGAGCTGCGCAGCCTTCATCGGCACGGTGACGGTCTTACTGCTGCTCGCGGCGACGGATTCAAAGTAGAACGTGTTCGTCGAGCCGTTGAGCATCAGGTCCTGACCGCCGGTGACAGTGACCATGACGTTTTCGATCTTGATGGTCTTGCTGGTGTTCGTGAACGAAAAGCTCAGGTTCGTGCTCGAACCTGCCGCGACGGACGAGCCGCCGTAGTTGTACTTCGAGAGAATGACGATGGGCGTGGGGCTCGCGATGGTCTCCTCGTCCTTCGTATCCTTGGTGACGGTGGAAAGAACGTTCACGCTGCCGCTGGCGCTGCCGCCGGTGAGCTGCGTGCCGTTGTCATAGTAGAACGACAATGTAGCGTCGATCGTCTGCATCTGGGATTCGATCTTGTCGGGGGCCTTGACCGTCACGGTGACGGCTGTGTCGCGGCCCGCGCGGATATCGTCGAGCATGTAGTCCTGGCTGCCCATGATGAGCAGCGAACCGGAGGATTTGAGCGTCAGGATGGGGTCGCGCATGGCGGTCGTGCCGGCGTTCTGGACATAGACCGTGATGGTCTTCGTCTCACCGGCGGCGATGGCCGTGCTCGTGCCGTCGGAGTTAAAGACAGCGCGCGGCTCGGGGATCGTCACAGGCGTCGGCTCAGGGTCGGGCGTCGGCTCGGTGTAGGGCACACACTCGCGGATGGGCACAGTGTTGCCGTCCTGATAGTCACTTGTCAATCCATCTTCACTGCTGTAATAAATTGTAAAAGCAAGGCGCTTATCACTATCACCTGCATAAGTCAGATTGCTGAATGTAACTGTATAATCTCCGTCCTGACCACTCGCAACTGCATCTGCCGTGCCGTCCTGAAAGCTGTCAAGGCCGCGCACAACACGAATCTTGCTGCTGCCACCGTCTGTGCGGGACAAATGCACCGTGATATTCACACTGTCGCCGGTGTAGATGCTGCTCCTGCTGGTTTCGTAGCCGGTGATCAGAAAGCTGGTTCCCGCCTGCGCCGTTGTGCCTCCGCTCGTCGCTTTGGCGACATTCACAGGCAGCAGCGCTGCGCACAGCACAAGGGCAAGGCCGAGCGAGAGCAGGGATCTTGAAAAGCGTTTCATGTTCGATTTCCTCCGTTATTCGATGTAAGGTGCGGCGTCGATCTCCGCCTCGACCTGATTTTCTACGTTGCTGACGATCCTGCCGTCGATGAGCGTGACGATGCGGTCGGCATACTCGGTCATCTCCGGATCGTGGGAGACGAGCACGATCGTCTGGTGGAAGCGCCTGGCAAAGCCGCGGATCATGTGCATGACCTCTTTCGTCGTCTTCGAGTCGAGGTTGCCGGTCGGCTCGTCGGCGAACACGACCTCGGGATGCGTGACGAACGCGCGCGCAATGCCCACGCGCTGCTGCTGGCCGCCGGACATCTGGTTCGGAAAGTGGTCCATGCGGTCCTTCAGTCCCACGCGGCAGAGCATTTTCTTTGCCTCCAGCAATCGCACGTCCGGGTCGATGCCCTTGAACATCAGCGGCATGGCCACATTTTCCGCCGCCGTCAGCTCCGGCAGCAGGTTGTAGGACTGGAAGACGAAGCCGATGTGCTTCTGTCGAAAGGCGGCGAGCTGGTTTTCGTTGAGCTGTGAGATCGGCACGCCGCCGATGCGCACCACGCCGCGCGTGGGCTTTTCGAGCCCCGCCAGCTGGTTGAGCAGCGTCGACTTGCCGCTGCCGGACGTGCCGAAGATACAGCACACCTCGCCCCGCGGAATATCGAGGTCGATATTGTGCAGTGCGACCACGTGCTCCTGCCCCATCATGTACACCTTTCGGAGCTTTCGCACCGAAATGATAGGCTTCTGGTCATTTGCCATCGCAGTTTCTCCTCAATTTTAATCTTGGGTCCATTATAATCTCATCTTATGAGGAAGTCGTTACAATCAGGCGCGATTTGGTTACAAATTATTTAAGAGTTCCTTAATTCTCGCGCGACGCCTTTTTCCTGCATTATTTAGACGGAATTGATCGAAAAAAGTTTCATACATTTTGAAAAAAGCGGCGGATTTTTGATCCGCCGCTTTTCGCGCTTTTATGCTCAGTTCATCGTCTGGGGTACAGCATAGACGGTCGTGCTCGCGCTGTTCGTGTCGATGGGCTGCGTGTCGTCAATGGGCTGCGTCAGCTCGGCGTCGGCATAAAGAAGGCTGCCGGTGCTGTTCACAAACGTGACATATGTGCCGCGCTTGACAGAGAAGTGCTGCGTCTCCTCGTCCGCCGCGCCCGGGTTATAGATAAGCGTCAGGTCACAGGCGTCGTCGCTGTTGAAGGCCGTGGCCGCAAGCTCCTTTTCCGGCGCATAGCTCTCGCTGTAGCTCCAGTCGTAGAGCGTGGTGCCAAGCTCGGACACCGTACCGCTCTCATCCTTGCTGTAGTCCGTCACGGACTTGGCAAGAAGCTCGCCCGTCGCGGGGTCGACATAGTAGAGGGTCGTGAAGTAGTAGTCCGGCATATCGTTGTAGGTCGTGGTCGTTGAGATCACCACCGCGCCGTCCTGCTCGCTCTGCTCGTCGATGGTCTCGACCGAGCCGTCGCCCTCTTTCTCGCCGCAGGAGGGCAGCATCTCCTGAATATAGCTCTCATACTCACCGCTCGGGTAGCAGTTCATGCTGAGCCTGCCGTCGCTTTCCATCATGTTAAGGTAAGCGCCCGGCGTGTTGTTGTCGATCACCGCCTGCGCGTAGAACTCATCCTCGCCCACGGGGCTGTCGGCGGTGTAGCTGTAGTGCGAGGCCATCAGCAGCCGCTTTTCGCTGTCGCGCGTATACTGCACCTTGGCGGTATAGGTCTCGTTGCCGTCCTGGTCGGTGCCCTGAATGCTCACGGTCACCGTGTCATGCTGTTCGAGCAGCTTTTCGGGAAGGTTGTCCGCGCGCACCTGCTCGAGCGTGACCTCCTTGGGCTCGTCGGTATTGCTGTCGTTGTTGTTCGTATCGCCGCCCTGCGTACCGCAGCCCGCGAGCAGGCTCACGACGCAAAGCGCGCCAATGCTTGCTTTCTTCCAGTTTTTCATCTTAGTTTCCTCCTTATTTTGGGTGCGGGCTCATGCCCGTGTTCTAAAGCTTTTTAA
>CAVFND010000151.1:0-4582 GCA_963623615.1 Oscillibacter sp. ER4
ACCTCAAGGTCAAGTCCTGCGATATCGAGGCATGGTCGCCGCGCCAGAAGAAGTATTTCGAGGTCTGCTCCTGCTCGAACCTCGGCGACGCGCAAGCGCGCCGCCTCAAGATTCGCGTCAAGGGCGAGGATGGCAAGATGTACCTGCCGCACACGCTGAACAACACCGTCGTCGCGCCCCCGCGTATGCTGATTGCGTTCCTCGAGAACAATTTGCAGGCCGACGGCAGTGTGCTCATCCCGAAGGTCCTCCAGCCCTACATGGGCGGCAAGACCGTTTTGGTGCCGAAAAAGTAAATCCAATCCGCAATATTATTCCAATTTTATACGATACGTTTTCGTTTTTCGCACATTTTTTAGCAAAGAGGTGCTTCCCATGAAGAAGTTTTTTGAAGAGTTCAAGGCCTTTGCCATGCGCGGCAACGTCATCGACATGGCCGTCGGTGTTGTCATCGGCGGCGCGTTCGGCAAGATCACGAACTCCGTGGTCAACGATATCATCATGCCGCTTATCTCCATGCTGACCGGCGGCATCGACTTTTCCGCATGGAAATGGGTGCTGAAAGCCGCCGTCATGGAGGGCAGTGAAGTCGTCGACCCTGAAATTGCCGTCAACTACGGCAACTTGATCGCCGTCATCCTCGACTTCATCATCATCGCGTTTGCCGTGTTCTGCATGGTCAAGGCCATCAATAAGATGCATGACAAGCTCTCGAAGCCCGCCGAGCCGGAGCCTGAAAAGGCCAACGAGCCGACGAAGGAGGAAGTTCTGCTCACCGAGATCCGTGACCTTCTAAAGGAGCAGAGCAAATGAGAGAACCGCTCTCTCAGGGCCTTAGCGAGTTAGGGCTGGACGTGAGCCGCGCCGAGACGCTCGAGCGCTTCTCTTCCCTGCTGCTGGAAAAAAACAAGGTGATGAACCTCACGGCCATCACCGAGCCGGACGCCGTCGCACAGCTCCACCTGCTCGACAGCGCGGCGCTGCTGCAATTTGTCGATCTGACAGGCAAAACCGTCGTCGACGTCGGCACCGGCGCGGGCTTTCCCGGCATGCCGCTGCGTATCCTCAAGGACGACTTCGACCTCACGCTGCTCGATTCGCTCGGCAAGCGCGTCAACTGGCTCTCCGAGGTCTGCGACGAATTGCAATTAAAACGCGTTCAATGCGTCCACGCACGGGCGGAGGAATTCGCCATGCAGCACCGCGAGCAGTTCGACATCGCGACCTCGCGCGCCGTCGCGCAGCTCTCGATTTTGTCCGAGCTATGCCTGCCGCTCGTCAAGGTCGGCGGACAGTTTGTCGCGATGAAGAGCGTCGGCACCGAGGACGAGATCGCCGCGGCAAAGAGCGCCATCAAGACGCTCGGCAGCCGCATCGTCAAGGTCGAGGACTACACCATCCCGACAAGCGACATCATCCACCGCCTCGTCATCATCGAAAAGGTCTCCCCTACCCCACGCGCCTATCCCCGCGCATTCGCCAAGATCAAAAAAGCCCCGCTGTAATACATTTAATCTGCTGAAAAGGAGGTACGAGCCTTGTCTCAGGTCATCGCCGTCGTGTCCGGCAAGGGCGGCACGGGAAAAACTTCATTCACGACGCTCACCGGCATGGCGCTCGCGCAGCTCGGCAAAAAGACGCTGCTGCTCGACTGCGACATCGGCCTGCGCAACCTCGACCTCTACCTCGGCGTTTCGGACCGCGCGCTCATGGACTTTACCGACGTGATCGCCGGACGCACAACGCTTGCCCAGGCCGTTGTGCGCCACCCGCTCTACCCGAATCTGTATCTGCTCACCGCGCCTGTCAGCTTTGGCGTGCGGCTGCCGAGCAAACGCGAGATGCAGCGTCTCATCGACGAGATCCGCCGCCATTTCGACTTCTGCCTCATTGACGCCGCCGCCGGCATCGGCGAAGCCTTCGCGCTTGCCACCTGCTGCGCCGACCGCGCCGTGGTCGTCACCACGAACGACCCCTCGAGCCTGCGTGACGCGCAGCGCACCGTGATGGAGCTGCACCGCTTTCCGAGCGGGCACCTGCACCTTGTCGTCAACCGCGTGCGGCGCAAGCTCTTACAGTCCCTCCACACCACCATCGACGACGCCATCGACGCCGCGGGTCTCCCGCTGCTCGGCGTCATCCCCGAGGACGAAAACGTCCCCGCCGTTTTGGGGCGCGGGCTGTCCCAGCGCCTCAAGTATCGCTCCGGCGCGTTCTGCGCCTGCGAAAACATCGCCCGCCGCCTGTGCGGCGAGCGCGTGCGCCTGATGCGGCTATGACACCGGTTCACAAAGGCAAACACGGTTTTCCCGCAAACGTCTTTTCAAAGCCTGCTTGCCCTTGTCAACCGATGAAAGACCGCTACAATAGAAAAATTCACATCAGAAAGGATTGTGACACTACATGAATATCGCTCTCATGGCACACGACAACAAAAAAGAACTGATGGTCCAGTTCTGTACGGCTTACGCCGGCATTCTGTCCCGTCACACCCTCTGCGCCACCAACGTGACCGGCAAGATGGTCAGCGAGGCGAGCGGCCTTCCGATCCACCTCTTCATGGCGCGCATCCACGGCGGCGCCGAGCAGATCGGCGCGCGCATCGCCTATAACGAGATCGACATGGTCCTCTATTTCTGCGACCCGAACAACCCGCAGTACAACGACAGCCTGACCTATATCACCAAGCTCTGCGACCAGAACAACATCCCCTTTGCCACGAATCTCGCCACCGCCGAAATGCTCATCATGGGCCTTGCGCGCGGCGACCTCGACTGGCGCGACATCGTCAATCCCAAGACGAAGCCCTTCACCACCTGAACGTAAAATCGGGCGGTTTTTCAATACGCTTAGTAATTTTCAATTTATAATATACAAACAGGAGTGGATTTAACCATGATGCAATCCCGTACACACAACTGCGGCGAGCTTCGCGCGCAGAACGCCGGTGAGCACGTCAAGCTCGTCGGCTGGATGGAGAACGTCCGCGAAGTCGGCGGCAGCCTCGCCTTCGTGGTGCTGCGCGACTTCTACGGCACGACGCAGATCGTCGTCGAGACGAGCGAACTGCTCGCCCAGATCAAAGGCTACAACAAAGAGAGCACCATCTCCGTCGAGGGCACCGTGCGCGAGCGCGCGAGCAAGAATCCGGGTCAGCCCACCGGCGACATTGAGGTCGTGCCCGAGAAGATCGAGCTGCTCGGCCGCTGCCGCTACAACTCCCTGCCGTTTGAGATCAACCGCAGCCGCGAGGCGGACGAGACCCAGCGCCTCAAGTACCGCTATCTCGACCTGCGCAACCCCGCCGTCAAGAAGAACATCATCCTGCGCTGCAACGTCATCGCCGCGCTGCGCAAGGCCATGATGGAACACGATTTTCTCGAGATCACGACCCCGATCCTGACGGCCTCCTCCCCCGAGGGCGCGCGCGACTACCTTGTCCCCGCCCGCAAGCACCCCGGCAAGTTCTACGCCCTGCCGCAGGCCCCGCAGCAGTTCAAGCAGCTGCTGATGACCTCCGGCTTTGACCGTTACTTCCAGATCGCGCCGTGCTTCCGCGATGAGGACGCGCGCGGCGACCGCAGCCCCGGCGAGTTCTATCAGCTCGATATGGAGATGGCCTTTGCCACGCAGGAAGACGTCTTCGCCGTCTGTGAGGACGTCCTGCCCCCGATCTTTGCAAAGTTCGGCACCTACGACATCGCCTCGAAGCCTCCGTTCCGCCGCATCAAGTACCTTGACGCGCTCGAGATCTACGGCAGCGACAAGCCGGACCTGCGCATCGACCTGACCGCGACGAACGTCTCCTCCCTCTTCGAGGGAAGCAGCTTTGAGGTCCTTGCGGACAAGACCGTCAAGGCCGTCGCGATCTCCAACTGCTCGCTCACGCGCAAGCAGATCGACAAGCTCCTGACCGACTGCGAGGTGCAGGCGGGCGCAAAGGGCTACTGGTTCAAGGTCGACGAAAAGGGCGACCTCGCCGGAGGCATCGCGAAGTTTGTCGACAAGGAATCCGCCGCGAAGCTCCTGCCGCTTGAGCCCAACACGCTCGTGCTCGTCGCGGGCGGCGAGCTCGCCACCAAGCTCGTCGGCGTGATGATCAAGACGTTCGGCCCCGCGTGCGAGGGCCACATGGACAAGGAGCGCTACGAGTTCTGCTGGATCGTCGACTTCCCGATGTACGAGATCGGCGACGAGAGCGGCGAGCTCGAGTTCTGCCACAACCCGTTCTCCATGCCCGCCGGCGGCCTCGACGTGCTGCTCAAGGCCGAGCGCGGCGAGATCGACCCGCTCACCATCACCGCCGACCAGTACGACCTCGTCTGCAACGGCGTGGAGCTTAGCTCCGGCGCGGTCCGTAACCACGACCCTGAGATCATGATCAAGGCCTTCGAGCTCGTCCGCCTCGGTGAAGAGGATGTGAAGGCCAAGTTCCCCGCCATGTACAACGCCTTCTGCTACGGCGCGCCCCCGCACGCCGGTATCGCCCCGGGCGTCGACCGCATGGTCATGCTGCTCGCCGGCGAAGACTCCATCCGCGAGATCATCCCCTTCCCGATGAACAAGAACGCGCAGGATATCA
>CAVFND010000152.1:0-4539 GCA_963623615.1 Oscillibacter sp. ER4
GTTCTCTTGGGGGTACAAGGGGGCCATTCTCTCACGTGAGAGAATGGCCCCCTTTTCCCGTGCAGCGCCTCCGGCGCTGCCATCTCGCTCCCGCACGATGCGGGAGGTTATTCGCAGAAAAACTTTTCAATTTCCCCGCGCGCAGCGGCGACGCTGCCCTGCACAAAGTTGGGTTTGCCGCCGCCGCGGCCATTCAGCTCGGAATTCATCTTCTTCGTGAGCTCACGAAGATCGCCGCCCACATGCCCGATGGCATACTTGTACGCGCCATCCGCGCCCGCGAAGACCGCGCAGCGGCCGCCGCAGCGGTTCGTGACCGCGTCGCAGAGCTTGCGCAGACTGTCGCCGGACATCTCGTCCTCGAAGAGCAGGACGTTGCCCTTGCCCTCGTACTGCGCGGCGGCCTGGGCGAAGACGGATTCTTCGAGCTTCGCGCAGCGCTGCTTGAGAGAAGAGAGCTCCGAGAGCACGCGCTCGACGCCCGCAAAGCTCGCGGTCGGCTTGACGGAGAGGGCCTGCGCGACGCGCACGTCCTGCGCCCAGCACTCCGAGAGGTAGCGGTGCGCGCGCTTGCCGGAAAGAAGCTCGATGCGGACGCCCTCGCGGAACTTCTGCACGGAGAGGAACTTGACGAGCCCCACCTGACCGGAGCGCACGACGTGTGTGCCGCAGCAGGCGCAGCAGTCCGCGCCGGGGAAGGAGACGATGCGCACATCGCCCTCAAGCGGCTTTTTGCTGCGGTACTCGACCCGGTCGAGCTCCGCGCCGCGGTAAAACTGGATGTCGATGGGGTGATCTTCGTAGATGTAAAGGTTGGCGAGCGCTTCGATCTCCATAAGTTTATCCCACGAAATGTCGGCGTTGAAGTCGATCGTGACGACGTCTGCGCCCATGTGGAAGCCGACGTTGTCGCAGTGGAAGCGCTCGCAGATGAGGCCCGAGCAGATGTGCTCGCCCGAATGCTGCTGCATGTGGTCGAAGCGGCGCGCCCAGTCGATCTTGCCGGAGACGCTTGTCCCCACTTCAAGGGGCTTGTCGCAAAGGTGCGTGATGACGCCGTTTTTCTCGTGCACCTCGAGCACATTCGCCTCGCCCAAAACGCCGGTGTCATACGGCTGGCCGCCGCCCTCGGGGTAGAAGGCCGTCTCTGAGAGCACGACGGCGTAGCCGCCCTTCACCTCGTCACAGGAGATGACGTTGGAGGCAAAGCCCTTCTGAAAGGAATTTTCATAGTAGAGTTTTTTCGTTTCCATGGGGTTCTCCTTTAGTCGATCAGGCCGAGCGCCTGTTTTTCGTGCAGCACGCGGAAAACGTGCGCGTCAATGTCGCTTTCGGCGATCTCGCCGGACTGGACGGCGGTGATCACCTGCGGGATCTGCGTCTGGTAGTCGGTGGTCACGATCATGTCGTTGCCCGCCTGGATGGCCAGCACGGCGGCGCTGCCGTCCTGCGCGTAGGCCTTGACGGCGTCCATCGCGAGGTCGTCCGTCACGATGACGCCGGTGAAGCCGAGCGTGTCGCGCAGCAGCGTGTGCACCTTTGCCGAGAGCGACGCGGGGTACGCACCGTCCATGCATTCGACGATGTTGTGGCTCACGAGCACGAACGGCGCGCCCGCGGCGATGCCCGCCTCGAAAGGAACAAGGTCGGACTTTTCAAACGTGGTGTACGGGCGCGCGTCGAGCGCGACGCCCGTATGCGTGTCGGCGTTGTTGCCGTAGCCGGGGAAGTGCTTTAAGACGCAGGCGACGCCGGACTGCGCATAGACGGGCACGACGCTTGAGATATAGTCCGCAGTCGTCTGCGCGTCCTGCCCGAACGAGCGCGCGTAGATGAAGTTGTCAGGGTTCGTCGACACATCGCACACGGGGGCGAAGTTCACGTTGACGCCGAGCGATTTGAGCTTCTGGTTGTAGCTGAGCGTTTTTTCAAGCAGCCCGTCAAGGCCGCCCGCGGCATAGAGCTCCTGAGGGGAGGGGAGAGGCTCGGGGAAGAGGTTGGGGTTCTTGCTCGCGCGCGTGACCGTCCCGCCCTCTTCATCGCTGCCGATGAAAAGCGGGATGGCCGCCGCGTCCTGATAGGACGCGAGCATCGCGGTGAAGTCGTCCTCGGTGAGCCAGTCGCCGTTTGCGTCCTTATAGTCCCTGCCGAAGAGCAGCAGGCCGCCGAGGTGATAGGTTTCGACGTCCTCCGCCGCGCCTGTTTCGGGGCAGCGGACGAAGAAGAGCTGGCCGACCTTTTCCTCGATGCTCATATCTGCAATGATGTCGTTGATGCGCTCGTCGGGCGTCTTTTCGACTGTCGGCTGCTCGGTAGGCGTTTCCGGCGTGGGATCGACGGCGGGGTCATCGGGGGCGTCGTTTTTCGCGCCGCAGGCGGCGAGAAGCAAAACAAGAATGAGTGAAAGCGCAGTGATCTTCAACTGTTTCATGGGAATTCTCCTTTTTACGACACGGAAACAAAGTGCTGTTCGCGGTAATACTGCGCGCAGAGGTACCTGCGGCAGACCTCGGCGACGTCTGAGGGCACGTCGAGCATGATGAAACCGTCGACCATGCGGTAGCCGTCCTCGTGCATCAGCGGCGTGACGGCGCGCGTCTCACGCTGGAGCTGCATGAAGCCGTCGCCCGTCCAGCCGCACTCAGAGAAGAGCTTGTCCATCAAAAAGCACGGGGAAATGTCGCCGCCGTCGCCGCGGAAGTCCTGACCGAGGGCCTGCTTGGCGGCCTTGTTGGCGTAGATGACATAGGGCGTGGAGAAGTAGTTGTAGAAGCCCTCCTGCGTGGACACGTCAAGGCTGACACCCATCTCGGCGTACACGCTGCTGCCGTTGCCCATCCACGGCTTGTGGTCGCCGAAGAATACGAACACGATGGGCTCGTCGCGCGATTCGATCTCGCGCGCCATGCGGCGCATCTGCTCGATCGTGCTGCGGATGCCGGCTAAATAGTTGTTGATGACGCAGCAGCTTTCCATCGACCAGCCGGTCTTCTCGGGTGTGACGTACTCCTCCCAGTAGGTCTCGGAGCTGTACGGCCCGTGGTTCTGGTACGAGACGGAGAAGAGGAAGAGGGGGTCATCGTCCTCTGTGCGCGAGTCGATGTCGTTTAAGAGGTAGTCGACGAGCACGGCATCGGACTTATAGAGTGCGTCCTCGATGGAGATGAGGTCGGCAAAGCCGGTCTCGTTGAAGACGCTCTCGTCAAAGCCGAGGTATTCGTTGACGTTGCTGCGGTTGTAGAACCACGAGTAGCCGGGGTGGCGGTAGAGCGCGTCGTAGCCCTGATCCTTGAAGTAGCGGACGTAGGAATTTGTTGCGCTGCGGAACTCCTCGTGCTGGCTGTAGCCCGTGAGGAAGCCCCACTCGGTGTCCGTTGTGCCGCCGGCGAAGATGTTTGTGAGGAGGTTGCCCGAAACGCTGCGGCTCTCCAGCTCGTGCAGCGGCTCGTAGAGCTTGCGCACGGCGGAAATGTCGTTCAGCTGGGGGAAGTCGGACAGGTCGGAGAACGCCTCGAGCATGATGCCGACGACCGTGACCTTCTGCTCGTCTGGAATGTCAGTGTCCTCGTACTGGGCGAGAGTTTGTTCAGCCTCACTCTCGCGGTAGCCGTCCGGCGCCTCGGGAAACATGTCCTGCACGCTGTAGAGGAACGGGTACGTCGTGCCGCGGGAGATGTAGACCTCGACTGCCGACCACGGGGAAATGAGGTCGTTGTTGGCGGTCTCCTTGTAGATGTCTGCGCTGGTGTAGAGCTCGAAATAGCACGCGAGCGTGATAGAGAGCATGAGCATGATGCCCGCGAGGTGTGAACGCGGGCTCATGCGCTCTTTCCGGAGCATCAGGCACGAGAGCGCGAGCATCAGCACAAAGCCCTCGATGACGACGATCACGGGCGCGGAAAGCTCAAACGTATAGTTGCCCATGATGCCGCCCGCCGTGCGGATGAGCCGCAGGTCGCTCGCCAGCACCGGATCACCGCGCAGCTGGACCTTGTAGTAGCTTGCGAGCGCAAGCGTGAAAAACGGCAGCGCCGAGAGCAGGTACGCCGCCCACGGCCGCGCGAAGAGGAAAAAGCCGAGGTAGACGAGCAAAATCGGCGCGAGCAGGTTCATTGCCACGAGCAGCGGAATTTGAAAATACGACTGCAAAAGCGCCGCTGCGTCGATGCTCGCGTAAGAGTGCGCTGTGAGGTAGAGCGAGAGAAGGCCGATGCCCGCGCCCAGCACCGTGAGCCAGAAGAAGACCCAGATGCGGTGCACCCAGCGCATCACCGCGCCCGTCGACTCGTCAGGCCGCACCAGAGAAGAGAAAAAACGCATATTGGGGATGTCCCCTTTCTGCAAGCATAATAATAAAGTATATCATTTCGCTATGAAAAACGCAACCGGACAAGTTTTCCGCTTTGTGAATGTTTCTTGCGGGAAGGCAGGGGAGTGTGGTAAAATAGCAGCGTTTAGACCGCTGAAAGGGGAGAGAGACGCTATGACCGAGAAGGAAAAGCTGCAAAAACAGATGCTTTACGATGCGAACAATGACAG
>CAVFND010000153.1:0-4518 GCA_963623615.1 Oscillibacter sp. ER4
TATGCAGGGACGGGGGCTTTATTTTTTGGAAAGGAACAGATCATGCATAAAAAAGTGTGCCTGCTGTTATCGCTCGCCATGCTGCTCGCGCTCGCTCTGAGTGGCTGCCGCGGCAACGAGCTGCCCGATGGCATGGACGAGGACAAGGTCTCGAGCGCGGGACTTGCCGTCATGTCACAGCTGACGAAGGGCGAATATGAAGAGGTCTACGATTCGCTGCGCGAGGACGTGCGCGAGCAGATGAGCGCCGACGCCATTGAAGAGATGATGGACACCGCGACCGAGGGGCGCGGCAGCTTCAAGAAGGTCAAGGATTCGATGGTGACGGGTGTGACGGACGCGGACGAACCGCACGCCATCGCTGTCATCGGCGCAAAATACGACAAAAAGTCCGTGGTGTTCCGCATCGCGTTCGATACGGAGATGAACCTGATCGGACTGGACGTGAGAGGGAAGTGAGCGAATGGCGAGAAAAATCATCGACATGACAAAGAACCCGCGCGGCGGACAATTTGAATACTTCCGCTCGATGACCGACCCATGGGCGGGCATCACGGTGCCGGTGGACATCACGGAGCTTCTCGCGTCGCTCAACGGCCGTCCGTTTTTCCTCAGCTATCTCTACGCGGTGACGCGCGCGGCGAACGCCGTGCCCGAGCTGCGGCGGAGATTGCTGCCGAACGGGCAGGTCGTCGAATACGACCACTGCGACCCGTCGTACACCGTGATGAAGCCCGACGGCACGGGCGTTTACGTCTACTGCCTGCTTGAAGACGATTTGTCGTCTTATGAAAAGTTTGTCGCCGAGGGCAAGCGGCGTCAAAAGGAGACGCTCGAGCGCGGCACGCTGACCGAGGACGGCGACGTGCTGGCAAATTTCTTCGTCTCCTGCGTGCCGTGGCTCTACTACACGCAGATCAAGGAGCCTGCCGGCGGCGCGGACGACAGCAACCCGCGCTTCGCCTGGGGAAAATACCGCGAGGAAAACGGCCGCACGATGCTGCCGATGTCACTTTTCATCAACCACGCGCTGTGCGACGGCTGGCACGTCACGCAGTTCTACCGCAATCTCGACCGCGAGCTCGCGGAATTGAGCGCTTATTTGAAAACCCAAAACGAACAACAATAATTTTACAATAAAAGGAGAAATCAACCATGTCTCAGCCCAAGTATTATGGTCTCAATGAGCTGCGGGAAATGTTCCTGCACTTTTTTGAGACGAAAGGCCATCTGCGCCTGCCCAGCTTTTCCCTGATCCCGCAGAACGACGCGTCGCTGCTGCTCATCAACTCCGGTATGGCGCCGATGAAGCCGTTCTTTACGGGCGAGCAGGAGCCCCCGCGCCACCGCGTGACCACCTGCCAGAAGTGCATCCGCACCGGCGACATCGAGAACATCGGCCACACCGCGCGCCACGGCACGTACTTTGAAATGCTCGGCAACTTCTCGTTCGGCGACTACTTCAAGAAAGAAGCTATTCACTGGGCGTGGGAATTCCTGACGAGCCCCGAGTGGGTCGGCCTTGACCCCAACCGCCTGTATCCCTCCGTGTTCGAGGGCAACGAGACCACGCCCGCCGACGATGAGGCGTTCCGCATCTGGCACGAGGAGATCGGTATTCCCGAGGACCGCATCTTCAAGTTCGGCAAGGAGGACAACTTCTGGGAGCACGGCTCCGGTCCGTGCGGCCCCTGCTCTGAAATTTACTATGACCGCGGCGAAAAGTACGGCTGCGGCAAGCCCGGCTGCACCGTCGGCTGCGACTGCGACCGCTATATGGAGGTCTGGAACATCGTCTTTTCCCAGTTTGATAACGACGGCCACGACCACTACACCGAGCTCAAGCAGAAGAACATCGACACCGGCATGGGACTTGAGCGTCTGGCTGTCGTGTGCCAGGACGTCGACTCGCTGTTCGATGTCGACACAGTGATGAACATTACGAACAAGGTCACCGAGATCACCGGCGCGAGCTACGGCCAGAGCCGCGAGAAGGATGTGTCCCTGCGCGTCATCACCGACCACATCCGTTCTGCTTCCTTTATGATCTGCGACGGCGTGCTGCCCAGCAACGAGGGCCGCGGCTATGTGCTGCGCCGCCTGCTGAGAAGAGCCGCCCGCCACGGCAAGCTCCTTGGCGTCAACCGTCCGTTCCTCTATGAGGTAGTGGACACGGTCGTGCACGAGAACGAGGGTCACTACCCCGAGCTGCGCGAGCGCCAGGCCTATATCACCAAGGTCATCCGCACCGAGGAGGAGAACTTTGCCAAGACCATCGACGGCGGCATGAAGATCTTCACCGAGCTGCTGAACGCTCACAAGGAGAAGGGCGAGACCGTCTTCTCCGGCGCGGACGCGTTCAAGCTGTACGACACCTACGGCTTCCCCATCGACCTGACGGTCGAGATGGTCGAGGACGAGGGTATGACCCTTGACCGCAAGGCCTTTGACCATGAGATGCAGGAGCAGAAGACCCGCGCCCGCGAGGCGCGCAAGGCGCTCGGCGACCTCGGCTGGGCGGGCGTCGAGTTCGGCAAGGACATCCCGTCCACTGAATTCGTCGGCTATGACCACGATTCCATCGATGATGCGAAGATCGTCGCGCTGGTGGTCGAGGGCGAGCAGGCCGAGGCCATGATGAGCGGCGTGGAGGGCATCGTCGTCCTCGACAAGACCCCGTTCTACGCCGAAATGGGCGGCCAGATCGGCGATACGGGCGTCATCCGCTGCGGCGAGGCCGTGTTTGAGGTCACGGACGTTCAGAAGAACAAGGGCGGCAAGTTCATGCACACTGGTAAGGTCATCCACGGCAGCTTCCAGCTTGGCGATACCGTGACGGCTTCCATCAATGTGGAGCGCCGCATGGCGATCCGCCGCGGCCACACGGCGACGCACCTTCTCGACGCCGCGCTCAAGGCGGTGCTCGGCGACCACGTGCATCAGGCCGGTTCTCTGGTCGAGCCCGACCGTCTGCGCTTCGACTTCACGCACTTTGAGTCCATCACGCCCGAGCAGCTGCTCGCGGTCGACACGTTCGTCAACGACGCGATCCTGCGCGGCATCCCCGTCGTGACGGAGGTGCTGCCCATCGAGGAAGCGAAGAAGAAGGGCGCCATCGCGATGTTCGGCGAAAAGTACGGCGACGTCGTCCGTGTTGTCGAGATGGGCGATGTGTCCATGGAGTTCTGCGGCGGTACGCATCTTGACAACACCGCCAAGGTCGGCCTCTTCCGCATCAAGAGCGAGGGCAGCGTCGCCTCCGGCGTGCGCCGTATTGAGGCCATCACCGGCAAGCAGACGCTCGAAGAGCTCAGAAGCGGCCAGGAGAAGCTCATCCGCGCGGCCCAGCTCTTAAAGACCACGTCGAACGAGCTCGAAAGCCGCATCGGCGGTATGCTGAGCGAGATGAAGGAGATCAAGAGCCAGCTCGAAAAGTTCAAGGAGCAGGCGTCGCTCGGCGAGGCGCGCACGTTCCTGACCTCTGCCAAGGAGGTCGGCGGCCTGCGCTTGGTCACCGCCCAGCGCGACGGCATGGACGCGAACGCCCTGCGCAAGCTCGGCGACTTCCTGCGCGACAAGGAGCCCAAGATCGTCGGCGTGCTCGCCTCCGTTAATGACGGCAAGGTCACGCTGCTTGCCGTGTGCGGCAAGGAAGCGGTCGCAAGCGGCGTCAAGGCCGGCGACATCATCAAGACCATCGCGCCCATCTGCGGCGGCAAGGGCGGCGGCAAGCCGGACAGCGCCATGGGCGGCGGCACGGAAGTCAGCAAGGTCGACGACGCGCTTGCGGCGGTGGACGATTTTGTCCTGAGCAAGCTCGGCTGATGGCGGCGTTACCGAAAGATCCGGCGATGCTGCTGAGCGCCGTGAATATGAAGCTGCGCGATTTTTACGATTCTCTTGATTCTCTGTGCGACGATCTGGACGTTGCGCGCGAGAGCATCGAAACATCGCTTGCGGGCATCGGCTACACCTACGATGCCGAGAAAAATCAATTTGTGTAATATGAAATTACTTTACAGAAAGGAGCGATAAACCATGTCTGATTGTCTGTTCTGCAAGATCATCGCGGGCGATATCCCGTCGAACAAGGTCTACGAGGACGAGCTCTGCTACGCCTTCAACGACATCGCGCCGCAGGCGCCGGTGCACTTCCTTGTGATCCCGAAGGCGCACATTGCGTCTGTCGCGGGTGTCAACGCTGAAAACAGCGCCGTCGTCGCGCACATCTTCGAGGTCATCGCCAAGCTCACCAGGGAGAAGGGCATCGAGAGCTACCGCGTCGTGTCCAACATCGGCGAGCAGGCGGGGCAGAGCGTGCCGCATCTGCATTTTCATGTTCTCGCCGGCCGCGATATGACTTGGCCTCCGGGCTGAGGGCTTTCCCGTAGGGGAAACGAAGTTCACAGCGCGTAGCGCTGCTTCCATTTCCTGCGCCGCGCAGGGGATGCGGATAAGGGAGGGGTATCTCTTTTTCAAAAAGAGATACCCCTCCCTTACACCCTCCCAGAGAAAATT
>CAVFND010000154.1:0-4515 GCA_963623615.1 Oscillibacter sp. ER4
GACCATCTGAGCGCGTTTTACAGCGCGAGACCGGGTCGCGGCTACTTTGTCGCCGTCGACGAAAACGGCACGGTGCTCGGCGGCTGCGGCTATGCCGAGACGGCGGTCTTCGACCGCTGCGCCGAGCTGCAAAAGCTCTACCTCTCCGACGCGGCCAAGGGCAAGCGCGTCGGCAGGCGTTTGTCCGAGACCGTCGAGCAGGCCGCCAGAGACGCGGGCTATGAAAAGCTCTATCTCGAGACGCATTCGCTCCTCGACGCCGCCATCCGCCTCTACGAAAAGCTCGGCTTCCAACCGATCCCCAAGCCGCAGGGCGTGCAGCACGGCGCAATGGACCACTTCTACCTCAAATCGTTATAAGAAAAGCCACAGCTCAGAATTGAGCTGTGGCTTTTTTCATCGCTGTTTCAGTGCTCCTTCAGCTTTTCTTCCAGCAGCTTGAAGGCTTCGTCCGCGGCTTCCTCGCGAATTTCCGCGCGGGACTTTTCGCCGAAGTCAAAGCGCTCGGCGATCGTCTCCTCGGAGGACGAAAAACCGATGAACACCGTGCCAACGGGATTTCCCCGTTCGTCGCGGTCGGGGCCCGCGACGCCCGTGACGCTGACGGCACAGTCCGCCGTCGTCGCCTTGCGCGCCCCCTCCGCCATCGCGCGGGCGACGGGCGCAGACACCGCGCCGTACTCCTCCAGCATGTCCGCCGGAACGCTGAGCACGCGGTGCTTGACGATATTCGTATAGCTCACGACGCCGCCCATGAACACGCCCGACGCGCCCGGCACATCCGTGATGCGCTTGGCAATGAGGCCGCCGGTGCAGCTCTCCGCCGCGGCGAAGGTCACGCCGCGCGCCTTGAGCGCTTCATAGCAGCGCTGTTCGACTGTTTTTTCTGCCATGATAAGACTTCCTTTCAGAACTTGATGCGCACGAACTCGCGGCTGCTCATCGCGCGGGCAATGAGACCCTCGATATCGAGCACGGCCTCCGCCTCACGGACCTCGTCGAGGTTCGGCTTCGTGCGCGGATGGCGCGGCGTGAAGACTGTGCAGCAGTCCTCGTAGGGTAAGATCGACGTATCGAACGTGCCGATTTTTCTCGACAGCCGCACGATCTCCTCCTTATCCATGCCGATGAGCGGACGCAGGACGGGCAGGTCGACCACGTCCTCGGTCACGCGCAGGGCCTCCATCGTCTGGGACGCGACCTGGCCGAGGTTTTCGCCCGTGACGAGCGCCTTGGCCTTGACCTGATCGGCCACGCACTGCGAAATGCGCATCATAAAGCGGCGCATGATGAGCGTAAAGAATTCCTCGGGGCAGTTGCGGCGAATCTCCTCCTGAATTTCGGTAAACGGCACGATCTGCACCGTCAGCCGCCCGCACCAGGGGACTAACAGCTTGGCAAGGGAAAGCACCTTCTCCTTCGCCTCGTCGGACGTGTAAGGCGGGGAGAAGAAGTGCACCATTTCGAGCTTGACACCGCGCTTGGCGATCATGTAGGACGAGACGGGCGAGTCGATGCCGCCGGAGAGCAGGCTGACCGCCACGCCGCCCATGCCGACGGGCAGGCCGCCCGCGCCCTCTTCTGCGGGGCCGTGGACATAGGCCGCATCGTCACGAATCTCAATGTGGACGACGAGTTCGGGGGCGTGGACGTTGACCTCGCACGTCGGGAACGCCTGATGCAGCGCGCCGCCGACCTGCTGGGAAATTTGGATGGACGTCAAGGGAAAGGTCTTGTCGGCGCGCTTGCTCTCGACCTTGAAGCTCCTGGCCGTGCGCATGTCGCGCGCAAGGTACTCCTTCGCCGCGGCGATGATCTTCTGGATGTCCTTTTCACACGGCAGCGCCTTCGAAACGGCGATGATGCCGAAGACCTTCTTGCAGCTCTCAAACGCGGCCTCGATGTCGCAGTCGTCGTCCTTAGGCTCAACGTAGATGGTGCTCTGCTTGGAGTAGACGCGGAAATTGCCGCATTTCGACACGCGGCGGCTGACGTTCGACATCAGCTTATCTTCGAAGCTGCGGCGGTTCAGGCCCTTGAGCACGACCTCGCCGAGCTTGCACAGGATCATTTCATGCATTGGTGTTGTTCTCCTCATTTATGATGGCCGCTCCCGCGCCGGCGGAACATGCGGCTGAATTTTCGTTGGTTTCGGATTTGGCAGGCTTTTTGCCTTTGCGGGTGAGCCCCAGTGTAAAGCACAGCGGCTCGACGGCGGCCAGCAGCGTAAGGGCAACATAAAACAGCGTTCCATCAAGCAGCGCTTCCGCGCCTGCGAGAGCCGGCAGCATTGAGATCTCCCAGACGGCTGCCGCCGCAGCACCTGAACCTCTGAAAGAAAGGCTTGATGACGGATGTGCCACCAGCGAGGCAAGGTTCAGCACATAGAGCACGATTGCCGCGTTCCAGCAGCGGTTTTTGTCGATGCCCCGGTCCGGCCGCAGGCCCCAGCCGAACAGGAATGAAAGCGCCGACACATAGATAACGCCAATCAAAAGCCCGACGGGCGTGGCAAACGTAAAGGACGAGGTCGACCCCGTGCCGCCAAACGCCGCAAAGAGCAGGATAAGAGCCGCGCCCTGCGCAATATGGCTCAAAAGGGAAAGCGCGCCAAACTGGATATAGTCGTACCTTTTCATCTCATTCACCCCTGTAAAATATCCGTATTGCGGTACTGGATGGCCTCGGCCAGATGATGCGCTTCGATCTTCTCGCTGCCGTCAAGGTCGGCGATCGTGCGCGCCACGCGCAGCAATCTATCGTGGCTTCGGGCCGTGAGGCCGAGGCGCTCGAACGCGCCTTTGAGCAGCTTTTCGCCCGCGGCATCCAGCGTGCAGAACTCGCCCACCATCGCGGGCGTCATCTGCGCGTTGCAGGTGATGTTCGTCCCGGAAAAGCGCTGCTTCTGGATGTCTCGCGCGGCGTTCACGCGCGCTTTGACGTCGGCGGAGGACTCCGCCTTTTCGCGCCGGCGCATGGCCTCGAACTCGACGCTTGGGACGTTGACGTGCAGGTCCATGCGGTCGAGCATCGGGCCGGAAATCTTTTCGACGTACTTTTCCACCTGCTGCTTGGTGCAGTGGCAGCGCCCCGAGGGGTGGCCGTACCAGCCGCAGCGGCAGGGGTTCATCGCGCCGACGAGCATGAAGCGGCTCGGCAGCGTGATACTGCCCGCGGCGCGGGTGATGGTGACCTCGCCGTCCTCGATGGGCGCGCGCAGCACCTCGAGCACGTCGCGGTGGAATTCGGGGAGCTCATCTAAAAAAAGCACACCGTGGTGCGCGAGCGAAATTTCGCCGGGCTTCGGCGTCTGTCCGCCTCCGGTCATCGCGGAAGCGGAGAGCGTGTGGTGCGGGGCGCGGAACGGGCGGTGCAGCAGCATCGGGTGTGCGCTGTCGGTCAATCCCGCGACCGACCAGATCTCGGTCGCTTCGAGTGCTTCCTTGCGCGTCATGTCGGGCAAAATCGACGGGAGCCTCCGCGCCAGCATGGATTTGCCCGCGCCTGGCGAGCCGATCAGCAGAATGTTATGTCCGCCCGCGGCGGCGATCTCCAGCGCGCGCTTGACATTCTCCTGTCCCATGACGTCGGAAAAGTCGGGGCCGGTCTCGCTCGTCTGCTCCGCCTGCCACTTCGGCTGGGGTGTGAGCTTCTTTTCGCCCTTCAAATGCTGCACGAGCGATACGACGTCCGGCACGCCGTAGACGGTCACGCCGTCGGCCAGCGTCGCCTCCGCGGCGTTCGCCGCGGGGACATAGAGCGTCCTGATGCCCGCGCGCGCCGCGGCCATCGCCATCGGCAAAACGCCGTTCACCGCGCGCAGCGTGCCGGTGAGCGACAGCTCTCCGACAAAGGCAGCGTCCTTGGCGGGAGGCTTGATCTCCTCCGCACTGGCGAGGATGCCCAATAAGATGGGCAGATCGTAGAGCGTGCCCTCCTTTTTCCGGCCCGCGGGGGCAAGGTTCACCGTGATGCGGGAGACGGGAAACTTGACGCCGCAGTTTTTCACCGCCGCGCGCACGCGCTCGCGCGATTCCTTGACGGCTGTGTCGCCAAGGCCGACGATATCAAACGCGGGCAGACCACCGGATAAAAAGCATTCCACCGTGACCTCGTAGCCTGAGATGCCCTGGAGCCCGAGCGAGCGCACCGCTGTGACCATACTGTTTTCCTCCCTCTTTCGCGTCAAATCGTACAGTTTGCAATTAGTATAGCACATTTTTTGCATCAGGCAAATCCCCCCTCGCGCATTTTTGCACATTTTGCACAAAATCAATAAATCCTCGCAAAAGTTCTTGAAAAATAAAAGGAATTGAACTTATTGTTGCAAAATAGTGAATGTTTTTGCAGGAACAAGTCGTTTACATGGCGAAAAAAGTGTGCTATAGTGTCATCGTTGAATTTTGCGTTCATGCGCAGAAGAACCGTTTTTTGACGGTGAAATAAATAGGAGGTTCATTTATGGCAAGAAAAATGAAATCCATGGACGGCAATAATGCTGCGGCTCACGTAAGC
>CAVFND010000155.1:0-4503 GCA_963623615.1 Oscillibacter sp. ER4
CGGGCTTTCTCGCCGCGGGCCTCTTGGACGAGGTCAGCATCCTGATCGGTGCAGGCATCGACGGCCGCGGCGGCATACAGAGCGTGTTCGACGGCCTGCCGATGGAGCGCGGCGTCACGCCGCTCCATCTTGCGAGCGTGCAGCAGTACGGCAGCGGCGCGGTCTGGCTGCGCTACAATGTGGAAAAGTAAAGCAGAGGAGGCTTTTTAGCATGAAGTACGAAAATAAAGAAGCATTTGAGAAGTCCAACATGTTCGGCACCGGCATGCCGAACACCGCTTACGCCAGGTTTTTCATCGGCGATTCGTTTCTGAATCCCCTGACCGACCCGAAGGGCAGCCTTTTCGCTGCGAATGTGACCTTCGAGCCCGGCTGCCGCAATAACTGGCACATCCACCATGCAACGAAAGGCGGCGGCCAGCTGCTGCTCTGCACCTCGGGCGAGGGCTGGTATCAGGAAGAGGGCAAGGACGCCGTCAGCCTGCACGAGGGCAGCGTCATCATGATCCCCGCAAACGTGAAGCACTGGCACGGCGCGAAGAAGGACAGCTGGTTCAGCCACATCGCCGTCGAGGTCCCCGGCGAAAACTGCCGGAACGAATGGTGCGAGCCGGTCTCGGACGAAGAATACAACAAGCTGTAATCGGAGGCAATTTCCATGATCTTAAACGAAACCTATAAACTTGAAAACGGTCTGAGCATCCCCAAGCTCGGCCTTGGCACCTGGTTCATCGACGACGACAAGGCCGCCGAGGCCGTCCGCGCCGCCGTGAAGCTCGGCTACCGCCTCATCGACACCGCGCAGGCCTACGGTAACGAGCGCGGCGTGGGCGAGGGCGTGCGCACCTGCGGCGTTCCGCGCGAGGAGCTTTTTGTCGCCAGCAAGGTGGCCGCGGAGCTCAAGACCTATGACGAGGCGAAAAAGTCCATCGACGAAACGCTCAAGAAGATGGGCCTCGACTACCTCGACCAGATGATCATCCACTCGCCCCAGCCGTGGAACCAGTTCCGCGTCGAAAAACGCTATTTTGAAGAGAACAAGGCCGTCTGGCGCGCGCTCGAGGATGCGCAGAGCGAGGGCAAGGTCAAGGTCATCGGCGTGTCGAATTTCCTGCGCGACGACCTTGAAAATCTGCTCGCCGGCTGCCGCGTGAAGCCGATGGTCAACCAGATCCTGCTGCACATCAGCAATACCGACCTTGCGCTGCTCGACTACTGCCGCGAACAGGGTATCCAGGTGGAGGCCTACTCCCCCATCGCCCACGGCGAGGCGCTCAAGAACCCCACCATCGCGGAGATGGCGAAAAAGTACAGCGTCACCGCCGCGCAGCTGTGCATCCGATATGTCATCGAGCTCGGCGCGGTCGCGCTGCCGAAGACGGCCAATCCCAAGCACATGGCGAGCAACGCCGCCGTGGACTTCACCATTTCGAGCGAAGACATGGAGGCTCTCAAGCACATGGACCGCATCGCCGACTACGGCGAGTTCAACATCTTCCCCGTCTTCAGCGGTAAGCCGCTCGCGTAATCGTATCATAATTCACGCAAAAATGAAGAGCGCAGAACGGATTTCCCGTTCTGCGCTCTTGTCTGCTGTACTCTATTACATGCCAAGGCTTTCGGTCCACTTCTGCACGGAATCCGCGCTCTCGCGGCTGCTCAGGCGCTTGCCGGGCAGCCACTTCGTCTCCTTCGAGCACGCGGCCTTTAAAATATCCTCGCCGCCCATGCCGCTGCCGCCGGAGGTGGCAAAGGGGATGACGGTCTTGCCCGAAAAATCGTAGCTTTCAAGGAACGTCTCGATGATGCGCGGGGCCTGATACCACCAGATGGGAAAGCCCACGAACACCGTGTCGTACTGCGCCATGTCCGCAACCTTGCCCGCGATGGCGGGGCGGCTCTTGGGGTCCTTCATCTCGACGGTGCTGCGGCTCTTTTTATCCATCCAGTCGAGGTCTGCGGCGGCGTACGCCGTCTCGGGGGCGATCTCGAAGAGGTCGCCGCCGGTCACGCCGGCGATGGTCTTGGCGAGCTTCGCAGTCTGGCCGCTGGCGCTGAAATAGGCAACTAAGGTTTTCATTCTACTGTACTCCTAACTATTGAAATTTCTCACTGTTTCGCTTCCGGAAGGACCTCGTTGATACAGCCGAGCGCGTTCAGCGTGCGCGGGAAGCCGATATACGGCAGGCACACCGTGAGCGCCGCGAGCAGGACTTCCTTCCCGTTGCCGACGGCGGCGTTACCGCCGACGTGCGCCTTGACCTGCGGCTCGCAGCCTCCCTGCGCGACAAGAATCGAGAACGTCAGCAGCTCGCGCTCGGGGATGGTCAAAAACTTTCTCGTGTAAAAATCGCCGAAGCAGTAGGCGGACAGATAGTCCTGAATGTTCTTCTGATTCTCCGGCGCGGCGGCGCGCATCGCGTCGATGTGGTCGCCGAAGATCGACTTCTGCGCGGCGATGCCGTCAGTAAGGCGGCTCTCCTCCGTCACGGTCTGGCCGCTCGTGAGCGGCAGGACGACGCCCCTTTCGGCGAACACAGCGTTCACGGCATTCACCGCGTTTTCCGCCTTGCCGAGGCCGATGTACGGCGCGCAGTGGTAGACGGCCTCCTTGATCTCCTCGGGCTTCACGCCGCACGCGAGCGCCGCGGCGGTGTGGCGCTTGACCTCGTTCATCGTCTGGTTCGTCGTCGCCACGACTAAAATGACCAGCTCGCGCAGCCTTTCGCCGAGCTTTTCCTCGGCGTAGACCTCGCCGTAGATGAGCCGCTCCTTGATGGCGGCAAACTCGGGGTCAGTGACACCGAGTTTGCCGCCATACAGCGCCTTTGTTGTCTTTTCTGCCTGTTCTGCTCTGTTCATTGCAATGCCTCCTGACAAATATTCTTCCGCGGCCTCGGCTTACTTTTGCGTCGGCCGCCTTTTTCTGTTCCTTTCGATCTCGCGGCGCGGGCAGCGCCCCCGCGCTGCGTCACGCTTCGATGCTCTTATCAAAAAATACAGACATCCTGATCGGATGTCTGTATTATATAACTTTTTCGTCAAATGTCGAATCTCTACTTGGAAGAATGAAAAAATCCTCTCATATTTGCATATCTCCACAAATGCGAGCACCGTCTTTGTGATGCTCCCGTGAAAAATCGCAGAATCTGCATTTTTCTCCGATTCTCTCACTTCAGCAGCGCCCATCGAAAGCCCACCTTTCAGCACTCCTCCGCCCGCTCCGGCAGCGCGGCGGTGTCCTTCCTGATGCACGCCGCAGCGTAAATGGCGGTGATGAGTTCCGTGACCGGCATGGCGAACCAGAGCGAATCCGGCCCCGCGATGAGCGGCAGCGCCAAAATCAGCGCGCCGCTGATGACGAGCCCGCGCGCGACCGACACGATGAACGCCGCCCGCGGCTGCAAGATTGCCTGAAAATAGTACGTTGAGAAGATGTTGAACGGCAGCAGCAAAAACGAGATCGCATACGCGCGGATGATGGCCGGGGCCATCGCCAAAATTGTCTCCGTCGGGCTCATGAAAATGCGGATGTAGAGGTTCGGGCACGCCACGCTCAGCGCCGTCCAGAAAACGCCGAAAAATGCGACCGTCCAGAGCGCGCAGCGCAGCGTCTCGCGGATACGGCTCGCCTTCCCCGCGCCGAAATTCGTCGAAATGATGGGCTGAGATGCCTGCCCGACGCTGTACGCGCAGCACTGGACGAACGTGCTGACGTTGATGATAGGGCCGTAGATCGCGAGCGCGTTCGAGCCGAGATACTTCATGATCTGGCGGTTGAAGAGCACCGTCAGGATGCCCATCGCCACGTCGATAAAGAAGCTCGAAAAGCCGGTGACGGTGATCTTCCCCAGCTTATCCGCAAGGTGCTTCGGGCGCACAAAGCACAGTGTGTTCTTCTTGCTTGCAAAATGTGACAGCATCACGAGAAACGACATCGCCGAGCCGATGGCCGTGGCAAGGCCCGCGCCGTAAACGCCCATGTCGCACGGGAAGACGAAGAACCAGTCGCCAAAGATATTGAAGATGCCGCCTGACAGCACGCCGATTGTCGCGAGCGCGGGCGCACCGTCGTTGCGCAGAAACGCCGCGAGCATCTGGTTGAAGAGAAACAGCGGGAACACCGCCTTGACCGGGATCATGTACCGCTGCGCAAGAGCGAGGAGCGTCTCGTCCGCGCCGAAAAATGTCAGAAGCGGACGCTCAAAGAGGATGAGCCCGACCCACGCCAGCGCCGCCAGAATCACCGAGCCGATGACCGCCGCCGTAAAATATTGATTGTCCTCGCCGTCACCGCTCATGCCGCTGCCGCGCTTCGTGCTGAAGATCACGCTGCCGCCGATGCCCATGAGAAGCCCGAGGCTGTAAATGATGTTCCAGATCGGCGCGACCACGGCCATCGCCGCCGTGCCGTCAGGGCCCTGATACTGCCCTACCATCGCCATATCAACGATGCCGTAGATGCTGGAGATCAGCGCGCTGCCGAACGCCGCGGACAGATAC
>CAVFND010000156.1:0-4478 GCA_963623615.1 Oscillibacter sp. ER4
AGACTGCCAATCTAAGCCTTTCTCTTGGGGTTCCAAAGGGGCCATTCTCTTTTGCGAAAGAGAATGGCCCCTTTGACCCTGCCGCCCGCAGGCGGCATTTCCCCTCGCACTTGTGCGAAGAAAGGGAGCATTCTCTCACGTGAGAGAATCTCCCCCTTTCCCGCGTTCCCCACGTCAGGTGGGGGAATTTTCTGAAAAAGTACCGAATTACTTGAGCTTCATCGGCGTCAGCTGGAGGTAATCATCCAGCGTGCCGTCGTGCAGGCAGCAGTCAATGATCTCGCGGCCCAGCGGGTCGAGATCGTCGGAGATGAACTGCTGGAGCTGCTCTTTGAAGAAGTCGGTCAAAATCTTGGCACCGGCGTCGTAGCCCGCGTTGCCGAGCTTGGACTGTGTCTCGGGGCGCAGGAACGTCTGACGGATAAACTGACCGTCGAGCTTCATCTCATCGAGCGCGTAGCCGAACAGCGGGCAGCGCGCGGGGACTAAGTGCTTTGCACGCACGAAGCCGTTGTGGCGCGCGAGGTATTCGCGCGAGATCCACTCGCCCATGAAACCCACGTGGTAAGCGCCGATGTGCTGGTTCGGGATCAGCACGTTCGTCGTCTTGGGCGCGGACATGATCTGCTCAAGCAGCAGGTTCGCCTGCGTGACCTTGAGGCCCGTGGCGAACGGCCAGTAGGAGCCGACGCCCTCGGCCTTCAGGCCACTGCCGGCGTTCGCGTCAGCGATGGACGGGTTCTTAAAGCCGCGCGGGGAGATGAGTCTCCACAGCCAGGCGATGGACTGCGGCACGACCTGCAGCATACCCATGACGCCGTAGTTCGGGTCCTTCGCGGTAGAGGGCGGCATACGCACGCCGAAGCTGCGCACGTCGACCTCGACGGGCTCGGTGTCGGGCACGATGTTATCGACCATCTTGCGCGGCAGGATGACGCGCGGGTTGGAGCAGGGCTTGCCGTTCGACTCGATCACATGCTCCCAGATGAGGCAGGTCGCGCCTGGCGTGCCGTCCATGTTGAAGAAGACCAGCGGCTCGCTCGGGTGGATGCAGATGCGCTCATAGAGCGGACTGTTGCCGTAGGCGTTCATGCCGTCCATACGCAAAAACCAGCCATTCTCGGCATCGAGGATGCGCAGCTTGCCGCTCTCGGGATCCTGGAAGCTCTTGAGCGCGCAGGCCATATCGTCGGCGATGGGATGGATCTTGCAGCTCTCACCGAGTGTCATGTAATATTTTTCGCCCGTGACCGTGTGCGTACCGATGAGCAGGCGGTCATCCTCCTCTCGGTGGAAGTCCTCGAGCATTTCGCTCTTGCCGCCGCCGGACGCGCCCTCGTGCATGAACACGACCTCGCACTCATACGGCGTTTCGACCATGGCTGCGCTCGTGTGGCAGCAGACCCATCCCTCCTGCTCGCCGATGTCGAGCAGCAGTGAGAAAACGCCCTTCTTGGCGCTGGGACCGGGATAGAGGTTGTAAGCCCAGACCTCGTGCATCTCCTTGGATCGGTTGTGCACGACGACCTGCTTGCCGTCAAAATGCGTGTGGCGGAACGGCGGCGCGACAAAGATGATGGCGCGGGGCTTATAGTGCTCCGGCACGTCGACAATGCTCGTAAAGCCCTGCATGTTCGCCAGCGACAGCGCGAAGAACGCGGCGTTGAGCGGGCAGATCATCAGGCTCGGATAGCCGTGGCCGCGCGGGCCGGCGGAAAACGGCAGCATGATGACCTGCTGCGTCGAGAGCCAGTCGAGCGTCTCCTGACGGAGCGAAGAGAACTCGTAGCCGAAGCGGTCCTTGAAGCGCGGCTTGTCGGAGGGCAGATCATCGCCGATGGCCATGCTGTTCGGGTCGCGGCGGCGCATGTAGTCTTCCATGAAGTTGACGACGCAGCCGTTCTTGCAGCGCACGACTTCCGCTTCCTTGACCGTGCCCTTGCCCTCAATGGGGTAGACCACGTCGTAGCGGGAGGTGTGCGTGGGGCCATAGGCCATCTCCTCGAGCTCTTCCTTCGTTTCGGCATAGGCGATGCACTTGCACTTTTTGAGTGCTGCGGTGATCTCAGGGGCTAAATCGAATTTTTCAAAATACTGGTCAAACATGAAAAGATCCCTCCACATCTCATTGAGGTTTGATGATTGTTTATTCGCTGCGGGACTTTTTCATGCCGCGCGTCTTCGGGGAAAGAACACTGCTGCGGCATAATAAAAGATTAAGGCAATGTTAGCACGATTGATAGAAAAGTGCAATAAAACATCCTTGAATGTTTTAGAAAACATAGATGATTTTACCAAATGATTCAAAAAGCAAAAAGAAGGCGCTTTGCAGGGCAAAGCGCCTTTACGAAAAAGAATGAATAATTTACGAGATCTTTCTGAGAAAATTACCGCCGATGCGCACGCCCTCCTGCACGATGAAAAAGGCGTGGGGATCGAGCTCGCGCACGGTCTCCTGCAGTTCCGCAACCTCGAACTTCGAGACGCAGACGCACAGGACGCGCATGTCGCTCTCTGTATACGCGCCCTTGCCCTCCCAATACGTCACGCCGCGGCTGAGGCGCGACATGATGCTGCGCGGGAGCTCGGGGTCTGCGTCCCTTGTGAAAATGAGCACCTGCACATTGATGTTCTGCTGATGTCCGCGGTCGATGAAAAGCGAGCAGAACACGGTATAGATGACGGAATAGATGGCCGTCTGGATGTCGAAGAGCAGCGCGCAGGCGACATAGAGCGCGATGTTGAAGCCCAGCGAAAAGCGTCCGACGGTGAAGCGGCTGCCGCGCTTCGTGAGGCACAGCCCGACGACGTCGAGCCCGCCGGTCGAGCAGCTGCAGGTCAGCGCCAGGCCGAGGGCAAAGCCGCACAGAATGCCGCCGACGAGGCACGAGGCAAGGCGTTCATCCAAAATCGGCACGGCGGGAGACTGGATCACGCTCAAAAAGAACGATGACGCACCCACGCAGATCAGCGTGCGGATCAGAAACGCGCGCCCAAGGACGCGCCACGCGAGGTACAGCACCGGAATGTTGATGAGAAAATACAAAATACCGGCGATGTCCACCCCCGCGGGCAGCTCGACGGCCTGCGCGAGCAGCGTGCGGATGACCTGGCTCAGTCCGACCACGCCGCCGGAATAAAGGCCCATCGGCACGATGAAAAGGTTCACGCCCAGCGCGTAGAGGAATGTTGCGAAAACCGCGATTAGGCCGCGCGCCCACTTGTTTTGCAGCGCTTTGTGCAGCATAGCTCTTGCCCTCTCTTTTCTCCGCACTGACAGTTATTCTATGTACCCGTGCGGGTCTTATTCGCTCATTATTTTTTGATTATATCCCATAGCGAAGGCACTTGTAAAGTCTTCTCCGCGCGCGGGAGAGCGTGCGCGACACCGTGGACTTGTCCCGCCCGATGGCCGCGGCGATCTCGGTCACGGTCATGTTTTCCTCATACCGCAGGCGCAGCAGCTCGCGCTGGCGGGCGGTGATTTCCTCCTCGCGGGCAAGGCGCAGGTTGCGCTTGAGGCGCATGAGGTCGCTCTCGTTGTCGCCCGCGTGCGCGGCGATCCAGGCGGTCATGTCGCCATAGATCTCATTGTTGCGCATACTATAGGGTGTACTTTTCATTGCGGTAGTAGCCCCTTTCATAATAGTGTCTCGTCAGCTCGGCAAGCTCGCGCGACTGGCGCTGGAGCTGCTGGAGCTCTAAGATGCGGCGCTTGAAATGCTCGCGCTCCTCCTTCGTCGGCGCGGCCTTGGCCTGCTCGCGCAGGACCGTGATGCGCATGCGGAAGCGCAGCGCGTCCTCGCGGTAGACGAATGACATCTGATACAGCGTCATAGCGCGCTCTCCCCTTCTAATATGTACTCAAACGGCCGGAGTGCTTCGCGCGCAAAGCGTGGAAAGCAGTCCGCGCAGACCGTGACGCCGCTTCGATACCACAGCGTCTCCCCCGCGTAAATGTCCTGCGCGCAGAGCGAGCAGACCGCGCGCACCGGTGAAAGGTGCCTTCTTCCTGTGTACAACAAAATTCCTCCTTTTTTCAAATTTCCTGTTGACAAACAGATTGAAATCTGGTAGTATACAACCTGTTCGTTGCTGAGATGCTGGTATAGCTCAGCTGGTAGAGCAGCTGATTTGTAATCAGCAGGTCGGGGGTTCGAATCCGTCTACCAGCTCCACCGACAAGCAGACAATTAAATATGGGGGAATTCCCGAGTGGCCAAAGGGGGCAGACTGTAAATCTGTTGTCAGTGACTTCGGTGGTTCGAATCCACCTTCCCCCACCAAAACGCCTGATATTCTCTGAATATCAGGTGTTTTTGCAACTATTTTCAGATTTCTGGTTTTGTTGAAAAGTCTGTGTTTTCGGGTTTTAACCCGGCAGCCTTTTCCCTAAAAATGTATATTCCATTTTAGAAAAAACACTTCGTGAAAACCCGTGAAATTCGGTTTGACCCACACCGTGACCCGCACGGCGA
>CAVFND010000157.1:0-4478 GCA_963623615.1 Oscillibacter sp. ER4
GAGATATACGAGCCCGCAGCCCGAATGCACCGCCGCGCTTGCCGCCAGCGACGGCGCGCCCGTATAGCCCACGCTGCCGCCGAGGACTAAGAGTTTGCCGAAGTCGCCCTTGTGCCCGTCTTCCTTGCGCGGCGGCAGGAGCGTTTTGGCATACGCACGGTCGATGATCGTTTCACGCATCGCAGTTTTCCTCCGTCAGTTCGAGTTTTTTCGCGCGCGGCAGCTTCTTGATGGCGGCCTCGCGCCGCAGCGCCGCGCCCTTGTCGGAACATTGCTCGCAGTACACGACCGCGACCGGCGGGTGCGACCTCGTGTACTTCGCCCCGCGCCCGCTCTTGTGCATCGCAACGCGCTTTTCCACATCCGAGGCAATGCCGGTGTAGAGCGAGCCGTCCTCGCAGCGCAGCATGTAGACGTACCAATCCATTTTACTTCAGCACGCCCGTTGTGTGTAGCGCGTTGTAGAGCGCCGCCGCGGCCTGCTCGCGCAGGACGGGGGCCTTCGGCTCGATGTCCTCAAGCGGCATGCAGTACATGTTCACGGCCTCGCCGTTTTCATCGAACACAGAGTTTGTCAAAAGCTCCGTGCCGCGGATGGCCCAGTGCGAAAAATTCTTGTACTTCGGCAGCGGCTGCAAAATGGCCAGCGGGTTCTTATCCAAAAACTCCTGCGCGTCCAGATTCACGAATTCCACGAGCCTGCCCAGCACCGTGATGAATTCCTCCTGCGTCATCGTCGCGTTCGGGTCGAATTTTCCCCCGCCCACACCGGAGACGAGGCCGATGGCCGCCATCGCGTTCACGGAGGGCGCGTACCAGCTCCCCTTGGCGACGTCGGTAAAATACCCGTCCGCCGTGGCGTAGAGGTCAAGCGCCTGCGCGAGCAGCGCGCAGACCTCCGCGCGCGTCATCGTCGCGTCGGGGCGGAACTTACCGCTATCGCCAAAGACGATGCGGCTCGCCGCAAGGGAGTTGATCTGCTGCGCGTACTCGCTGTCTGCCACGTCGGAAAAGTCCAGCGCGGAAGAAGCGGCAAAGCCGCACTTTTCGCGCGTCTGTGCGAGCGTGAGCTTCGTCTCGCCGCCGTTTTCGCCCCAGCAGAGCTCGGTGTCCGGCGTCAGCGCCGTCAAAATCGCCTCCAGCGCGGCGGAAGAGGTCTCCTTCGCCGCGGAAATGTCGATGTAGAAGTCACAGCCGTTCAGCACAAGATGAAGATACGCGCCGTTTTTCGTCTTCTCGCCGCTCAGCAGGCGTGCCGCCGCGGCGGCCTGATCCTGCGGGATGTAGAGCGTCGGCACCACGCCGATGCGGTCGGTCGTATTACCGCCCGCGCAGTAGAAGCGGTACGCCGTCACCTTCACGGCATCGCCGTGCAGATACGGGCAGTTCGATTCATCATATAAGACCTGTGCCACGCCCTTGCCGTAGCTGCGCGTACCGATGACGATGCCGCTGCCCGTGCCGAGCACGCCGCCCGCGAAGATCTCCGACGCGCTGGCGCTGCTGCTGTCCATCAGCACGATGGCGGGCTTGTCCGTCAGGTCCTTGCCCGAATAATGCTGCGCGGTGCTCTCGCCGTCCTGATCGACAAAGTAGATGAGATCGTTTTCGCCCGAAAACGCGCCGAGCGCCGACACCGCCGCGGAGGTCAGCCCTCCGCCGTTGCCGCGCAGGTCCACGATCCACGTATGCACGGCGCTGTCATTCTCGCGCACGCCCTCCTGGAAATATGTCCCCGTCTGCGTGCCGAAGCTGTCGCAGTCGATGTAGCCCACGCCGTCCGCGACCGAGACGGTCGTGTTCGTCTGCGTGACGATCGTGCGCGTGACGGTGTAGCCCGCCTGCGTGCCGTCCGCATGGCGGACGGTCACGGTCACGCTCGTCCTCTCCTCGCCGAGGAGCTTGGCGCGGTGCTCCGCGCCGCCCGGCGCGCAGGATACGCCATCAATGGCGGTGATGATGTCGCCCGCGGCAAGACCCGCCTTTTCCGCGCCGCCGCCCTTGAGGACGGAGACGATGAGGATGCCCTCGGGCACGTAGGTGATCTCCGCGCCAATGCCGGCGAAGCTCATGTCACCCTCGACGCCCTGCAAGAACGCCTGATATTCCTCCTGCGTCATGTAGCAGGTGTAGTCGTCCGTGTAGGAAAAGAGCTCGTCGAGCGAGCTTGCATCCTGCGCGGCGCGCGGGAGCTTGTCGACGTAGCTGCGCTGCAAAATGTCGTAGGCCTCCTCCACGCTCAGCGCCTGCGCACTGGTCGTTATCGTCATCGCCGCGGCGCAGCAGAGCGCGCCCAGGCGGAACAGTTTCTTTTTCATGCCCGATTCTCCTTTGTTCGGCAATTTTCTCCATTATACCGTGCCCGCGGCAAAAAGCAATCGCAAATCCCGCCGTTTCTCCCGCCTTGCCAAGTAAGTAAAAATAGGCTATACTATTTCAAAATGAGAAATTTTTGCTTTTTGGAGGATCTTATGGACGAGCAGAAGACCACCGGCACCCTTTATATCGTCGCAACGCCCATCGGCAACTCGCGCGACATGTCCGAGCGCGGACGCGAAATTCTGTCCACCGCCGACATCATCGCCGCCGAGGACACCCGCCGCAGCGTGGTGCTGCTCAACAAGCTCGGCATCCGCGGCAACAGCCTGAGCGCCAACCACAAGTTCAACGAATACGGCAAGGCGAAGTGGTTCATCGAGCAGCTTGCCTCCGGCAAGGATATCGCCGTCATCACCGACGCGGGCACGCCCTGCATCTCCGACCCCGGCAACGAGCTCATCCGCGCGGCGGTCGAAAACGGCATCCGCGTCGTCGGTGTGCCCGGCTGCTGCGCCGCGGTCAACGCGCTGTCGATCTCGGGCTTTGACCTCTCGACCTTTTTCTTCTACGGCTTTTTCCCGCGTGAAACGGCGGACCGCCGCCGCGTGCTGATGATGATGCGCAAGGGCGACACCGCGACCTACGCCTTTTACGAATCCCCCAAGCGCATCATGAGCGTCATCGACTTTTTCATCGAGGAAAACGCGCAGCTGCGCCTCTGCCTCTGCAACGACATGACGAAGCTCCACGAGATGACGTTCCGCGGCACGCCGCAGGAGGTCAAAGACCAGCTCATTGCCAAGGAGACCTACGAAAAGGGCGAATACGCCCTGATCGTCGAGGTCTGCGACGGCTACCGCCTGCGCGAGGTCGAGCACATCACGTCTCCCGAGGCGCTGCTCGTCGACTGCATGGTGCAGAATGACTGCACTGCCAAGGACGCGATCAAGCTGCTCTTAAAGGACGAGAACAACACGTACAGCAAAAACGAGCTGTACGCCGCGCACCTTGCGCTCAAAGAGAGGTTCGGCGCATGAGCATTGTCTTGACCGACCTTTCCGAGCGGCTCGACACGCTCACCAAGCTCGTCCTCGCCGAGCCGGTCGCGCGCATCGGGCACTCACGCGTCACCGTGCGGCCTCTAAAGCTGCGCGGCAAAGCCTTTTTCCAGCTCGAATACCAGCAGGGACAGAAAGTCGCGCACCGCAACGTCGCGCGCGGCGCGCTGCTCGAAACGTTCGAGCAGGAGCTCGACGGCCTGTTCCGTTCCGTCACGCTCTGCACTGAGACAGAGACGCGCCAGTACGTCCGCAAGACGAACGGCGCATACAAGTGCACAGCCAAGTCCGGCGCCGCCCGCGCCGCCGTGACCGCCTCGCACAACCGCAAAAAAGAATACATTCTGCAGGAGGGTGAGAATATCCCCGCCCTCGTCGACCTCGGCGTATTTACGCCGGACTTCAAGATCGTCAAGGCAAAGTACGACAAGTATAAGCAGATCAACCGCTTTATCGAGCTCGTGGATGACGCGTTCCGCGCCTACGGCCGCGACGAGATCACGATCCTGGACTTTGGCTGCGGCAAATCGTACCTCACGTTCGTGCTGTACTACTATTTTGCCGTCAAGCGCGGCGTGCGCGCCAAGATCATCGGCTACGATTTAAAAGAAGATGTCGTCGAACACTGCAACGCCGTCGCCGCACGCTATGGGTACACGGACCTTCACTTCGTCGTCGCCGACGTCACGCGCGACGTGCTCTACGACGAGCACATTGACATGCTCGTCACGCTCCACGCCTGCGACGTCGCGACCGATTACGCCCTGCACTACGCCATCTCGCGCGGCGTCGAGCACATCTTCTCCGTCCCCTGCTGCCAGCACGAGGTCAATAAAACCATCCAGAAGGGCGGCGACTTTGATATTCTGCTCTCCCATGGGCTGTTTCAGGAGCGTTTCTCCGCACTGCTGACCGACGCCATCCGCGCCGCGGTGCTCGAAGACGAGGGCTATGACGTCGACGTCATCGAGTTCATCGACTTCGCCCACTCACCCAAAAACCTGATGCTCCGCTGCCGCCGTACCGGCCGCCGCGGCGCCAAAAAGCTCGCCGAGTCCCACCGCCTCCGCGACCAATACGGCTTCGAGCAGACTCTATTGT
>CAVFND010000158.1:0-4434 GCA_963623615.1 Oscillibacter sp. ER4
TTGTATATGAGAAAAAGTTACAGTACCCCGTCAAGATCAAGAACCCGAATCCACGGCTCGCCGCGGCGATCATCTCGCAGTACGGCGGCCCCGACGGCGAGCTCGGCGCGTCACTGCGCTATCTCTCTCAGCGCTACTCCATGCCCTACCCCGAGCTCAAGGGTCTGCTGACCGATATCGGCACCGAGGAGCTGGGACACCTTGAAATGGTCGGCACGATCGTCCACCAACTTACGCGCAATTTGACCGAGGAGCAGATCAAGGAGGCTGGGTTTGAGCCGTACTTTGTCGACCATACGACCGGCGTTTTCCCGCAGTTCGCCTCGGGCTACCCGTGGTCGGCGAGCACCATGCAGGTCACAGGCGACACCATCGCGGATTTGACGGAGGATCTGGCCGCGGAGCAGAAGGCGCGCGTGACGTATGACAACATCCTGCGCCTTTCCGACGATCCGGACGTGAGCGACGTCATCAAGTTCCTGCGTGCGCGCGAGATCGTGCACTTCCAGCGCTTCGGCGAAGGCCTGCGCCTCGCCAAGGACCGCCTGGACGAAAAAAACGTCTATTACGTAAACCCGAGCTTTGACAAGTAAAGATGACAGAAAAAGCACGCCGAAAGGCGTGCTTTTTCCTTTTGCGTTTCCCATCTTGACGCCGTGGTGAAACTGTGGTATCATCGCTTTGCCTTTTGGGAAGACTACTCTGACCGGCGGCGAACCAGATTCATTCTACCGTTCTGACAGCGAGGATGCGTTCCGAGCCATAAGAAGAGGGAAAACAAGACACAGTTTTGCTGCGTCGTCATTTGCTGTTTCCATCCCTTCTGCTGAACGGCGGAAGGGATGATTTTATTTTGACAAAGGAGAATGCGTTTATGGAAACGAGAGTCGCCGTGCTGGCCATCATCGTCCGCGAGGGAAGCTCCGTCCAGCCACTCAATGAGCTTCTGCACCAGTATGGGCAGTATATCATCGGGCGCATGGGCGTGCCGTACCGCGAAAAGGGCGTGAACATTATCAGCGTGGCGCTTGACGCGCCGGGCAACGTCATCTCCGCCCTGTCGGGCAAGATCGGCCGTCTGGACGGCATCACCGCCAAGACGGTCTACGCGCCCGAGGGCAGCATCGGAAAGGAAGAAAACCAATGAAAAAGAACCTCAAACATCTCTTGGCCCTGTGCCTGACGCTTGCGTTCGTCTTCTCGCTCGCCGCCTGCGGGCAGAAGGCGGACGAGCCCGACGCGCAGGATGACCAGCAGACCGAACAGGAGGAGTTCACCCCCGCAAGCTACTCCATCGCCGCGCTCAAGGGCCCCACGGCCATGGGCCTTGTGAAGCTGATGAAGGACAGTGAGAGCGGCGAAACCACTGGCAATGAATATACCTTTACCCTTTCTGGTTCTGCGGACGAAGTGACGCCCGCGCTTATCAAGGGCGAGCTCGACATGGCCTGTGTGCCCGCGAACCTCGCCGCCGTGCTGTACGGCAAGACTGAGGGGGCGGTCGAGGTGCTGACGGTCAACACGCTCGGCGTTCTCTACATCGTCGAAAACGGCGAGAGCGTGCAGTCCATCGCCGACCTCAAGGGGCAGACCATTGTGGCCGCGGGCAAGGGCTCCACACCCGAATACGCCCTGCGCTACCTTTTGAGCGAGAACGGCATTGACCCCGATAACGACGTGACCATCGACTGGAAGAGCGAGCACAGCGAGTGCGTCGCGGCGCTGGCGAGCGGTCAGGCGACCATCGCGCTGCTGCCCCAGCCGTTTGTCACCGTGGCGCAGAGCAAGATCGAGGGCCTGCGCATGGCGCTCGACCTGACGAAGGAGTGGGACGCGCTCGATAACGGGTCGAGCCTCATTACCGGCGTCATCGTCGCCCGCCGCGAGGTCGTGGAGGAAAATCCCGCGGCCGTGAACGAATTTCTCAAGGAATACGCTGCGAGCGTTGACTACGTGAACGCCAACACCGCAGATGCCGCCGCGCTGATCGGCGAGTACGGCATCGTGGATGCCGCCGTCGCGGAAAAGGCGCTGCCCTACTGCAACATCGTCTGCCTGACGGGGGAGGACCTTCTTGAAGCGCTGCCCGGTTATTTAGAGGTGCTGTACAATGCAGACCCTGCCGCCGTTGGCGGTGAGATGCCGGATAACAGTTTCTACTTCGCGTAAATGCTTTACGGCGGCGGGCGCTGTCCCGCCGCCATTTTTCTAAGGAGGGAGAGAACACGATGCGCAAGGAAAGACAGCTGATCCGCGTCTGGGCGGTCGTTTTCTGGCTGATCGTCTGGCAGTTCGCCGCGATGGCCCTGCGCACGGCGTATCCGCACGGCGCGCTTCTGCTCCCCTCTCCCGTATCCTCGCTCGCGCGGCTCTGGACGCTCGCGGGCACGGCGGCGTTCTGGCACGCGATCGGCACGTCGAGCGTGCACATTTTGGGGGGCTTTTTGCTTTCCTGCGCGCTGGCGGTCGTGCTGGCCGCGCTCTCGGCGCGATTTTCACGCGTCGAAGAGCTGCTTGCGCCGCTCGTGGCGGCGGTCAAGACCGTGCCGGTGGCGTCGTTCATCATTCTGGCGCTCGTTTGGCTCTCGAGCCGGACGCTGCCGCTGTTCATCGCGGCGCTGATGGTCTTCCCGCCCGTGTACTTAAACGTGCTCGAGGGCATCCGGCACACAGACACAGCGCTTTTAGAGATGGCGCGCGTGTTCCGCGTGCCGTTTTCGCGCACGCTGCGGGGCGTGTATCTGCCGCAGGTAGTGCCCTACTTCCGCTCCGCCGTCAGCGCGGCGCTGGGCCTTTGCTGGAAGGCCGGTACTGCGGCAGAGGTCATCGCCCTCTCCGGCGGCTCGATCGGTGAAAAGCTCTACAACGCGAAGATCTACTTCCAGACCGCTGACCTCTTCGCCTGGACGGCGGCGATCGTGCTGATCTCGGCGGTATTTGAAAAGCTGTTTCTTCTCCTCGTGGACAAGATCGTGGAAAGGATGGACGCATGATGGAATTGCGAGTCGAACAC
Organism: Oscillibacter sp. ER4; assembly: GCA_963623615.1. Classification (GTDB taxonomy): domain Bacteria; phylum Bacillota; class Clostridia; order Oscillospirales; family Oscillospiraceae; genus Hominicoprocola. Next base: position 3,014 of record CAVFND010000158.1, read on the forward strand.
CTCTGCAAGCGCTACGGCGAGAACACCGTGCTTGACGACATTTCCTTTACCGCGCACATCGGCGTGACGCGCCTGCTCGGTCCCTCCGGCATCGGAAAGACGACTCTGCTGCGTGTGCTGCTTGGGCTGGAAGCGCCGGACATCGGCACGGTCAACGGCGGCAAACTCCGCTGGGCGGCGGTCTTTCAGGAGAACCGTCTGCTCGAAGGTATGGACGCCGAGGGCAATCTCCGCTTCGTCCTCGGCACAAATTACGACGCCGCGGCAGCACAGGCGCTGCTGGAAGAGCTGGGGCTCGGCGACGTAGGAAAAAAGAAGGTACGGGACTATTCCGGCGGCATGCAGCGACGGCTGGCGCTCGCCCGCGCGCTGCTCGCACCGTCCGACGCCATCGCGTTCGACGAGCCGTTTACCGGCCTCGACGCGGAAAACCGCGGGGCCGCGATGCGCGCCATCCTGCGCGCGGCGGAGGCGAAGATCGTGCTCCTCTCCACGCACGAGGAATTGCCCATCCCCGTCCACTGCCAGATCATTGAGCTGTAAAATTGCAAAAAGGAAGCGCAAGCAAAATGCTTGCGCTTCCTTTTTTGATGCAGTTATGCGCCGATGGCCTCGTCATAGACGGTGCTCGCGCCGCTGTGGGCGGCGACGAACTTGTCGCGGAACGTGTTGACCAGGCTCTCGTTGCCATAGACGGACACGACGTACTGACCCGACGTGAGGATCACGAGCTTGTCAGGGAAGCCGCACATCCACTGCTTGCCCTGCACGGCGCTGCGGATGTCGGCGGCGACGGTCGAGACATTGCTTGCGTCGCCGCCCGCGGCGGGGAATTTATCATCCTCGCTGTATGTGCTCCAGACAGAGGTGAACAGCGAACGCGCGCCGGTGTCCTGCGCCGTAGGCGTCTCAGCAGGCGTTTCCGACGGTGTTTCCGCGGGCTTGGTCGGCTCGGAGGGCTTGCTTGCGGGCGTTTCGTCCTTCTTACTGTCGGACTTGGTCGGTTCCGCGGGCTTCTGGGCCTCGTCTGACTTTTCGTCCTTGTTCGCGTCGGGTTCGATCACCACAGTGCCGGACTTTTCGTCCTTGTCCGTGTCATCCGCGGCAGGCTCGTCCTGCTTGTCGTCGATGGGCGTCTCCGCCTGTGCGGGATTGTCCTCTTCCGGCATCTTGTCGTCCGCCTTGCTGCCGCAGGCAGCGAGCGAAAGCGTCATAGCGAGCGCCAAAAGAAGGCAAATCAGCTTTTTCATCAAAGTTCTCCTTGCGATTAAGTATTCACATATTGTATGTGTAACAGAGATTTTTTAGAAAAGGGAGAGTTTATTTTCTTCTTGCAAGAAGTGCAAGAGGTCCCCTGCGCGGCGCAGGGGACGCGGACAAGGGAGGGATATCTCTTTTTCGAAAAGAGATATCCCTCCCTT
>CAVFND010000159.1:0-4394 GCA_963623615.1 Oscillibacter sp. ER4
AGAAAAAACGATTGAAATTTATTTGCGCCGTGCGCGGCGCAAAGTCTGCGACGCTTTTTCTTTCCGCTGCTCTTTTTCGTACAACTTTTCGTTTGCTCGCGCATATAATAGCCGGGTGAGAGAAAAGTTGAAAGGAATGGTACGATGAAGGAGAAAGACAACATCCGTCATGGCGACGTGGACGACATGATCTTCGGCAGCGAGGAACACGTCAGCGAACGATAATATGCCAAAAGGCTCCGCTTTCGCGGAGCCTTTTCTCATTTTTCTTTTACAGCGCCTTTTCGATCGTGCCGCCGCCGAGGACTTCTTCACCGTTGTAGAAGACGACGGCCTGTCCCGCCGTGACGGCGCGCTGGGGCGTGAGGAGCTCGACGTGTGCGCAGCCTCCTTCCAGCGGCGTGACGACGGCGTCGCACTCCTTCTGGCTGTAGCGCGTTTTGGCGGTGCAATGTACCTTTTCCGCGGGCGTCTCCCCCGCGATCCAGTTCACGCGCGAGGCCAGCAGCGCCGAAGAAAACAATTCCTCATTGTCGCCGAGCAGCACGGTATTATTTTCGGCATTTTGGGCTATCACATAGAGCGGGCGGTCCGCGCTCACGCCGAGGCCCTTGCGCTGGCCTGCCGTGTAGCACTCCAAACCGCGGTGGCGGCCGAGCACGTGGCCCATTTCGTCGACAAAGTCGCCGGGCTGCGGTGTCACGCCGCCGTAGTCGCGCAGGAAGCGCACATAGTCCCCGTCGGGGATGAAGCAGATATCCTGTGAGTCAGCCTGATGGGCGTTTTCAAGGCCCGCCTCCTCCGCCTGTTCGCGAATTTCCGGCTTTTCAAAGCTGCCTACCGGCAGCAGAAGATGCGATAACTGCTCCTGCGTGAGCTGATAGAGCACGTAGCTCTGATCCTTTGCGCGGCTCTCGCCGCGAAGCAGCCGGTAGCGCCCGCTCGCTTCATCATAGCCGATGCGGGCATAGTGGCCCGTTGCGATGTAGTCAAAGCCCATCTTCAGCGCGCGGTCTAAAAACGCGCCGAACTTGAGGCAGCGGTTGCAGTCGATGCAGGGATTCGGCGTGCGGCCCGCACGGTATTCGCTGACGAAGTGATCCATCACCTCATGCGCGAAGCGCTCGTGCTCGTCAAAGACATAAAACGGCATGCCGAGGCTGTCGGCGATGCGCTTCGCGCCCTCCGTCTCGTTGCCGCAGAGCGACAGCGTCGCGCCCGCGCACTCATAGCCCTGCTTTTTCAGCAAAAGCGCGGCGGCGGAGGAATCCACGCCGCCGCTCATGGCGATCAAAACTCTTTTCTTCATCGGTGTCCCTTAGTCCAGATACTTTTGCAAAAACGCCTCGCTGGTCAGTGCGTCGGACATCTCCACGAGCGTGCGGTTGAAGCCGCCGGCGTAGTCGCTGCCGCGATCCTTGAACTGCACGCGTCCCGCCTTTACCGCAGGGAGCGAGACGGTGAAGAGCGAGCCCTTCCCCTCCTCCGACTGCGCGACGATCATGCCGCCGTGGCCCTGCGCGATGCGCTGGCAGATGGGAAGGCCGAGCCCCAGACCGCGCGGCGGCATGGGGTCCTGCCCGCCGTCCATAAAGCGGTCGAACAGGTGGGCCAGCGTGTCGCTGTCCATGCCCTTGCCCGTGTCGGATACGGTGAGCTTGACAAATCTCCCCTCCGTTTTCACACGCACGCGGACGATGCCGCCCTCGGGCGTGAATTTGAGCGCGTTGGAGAGAAGATTCAGCATCAGCTTTCGGATGGTCTCGGCGTCGAGGGCGATGATGCGGCTGTCGCGGTCAGCAAGAAAGTCGAGCTCCACGCCGCGCTGCGCAAAGAGGAAGTCCACCTCAGCGCACACGCTGCGGCAGATGCCGACGATGTCGTCGTCGTAGAGTTCAAAGCGCTTGCGCTCGAACAGATTCCCCGCGTCGGTCAGGTTGCTGATCACGCGGTAGAGCTGGTAATAGCTCTGATAAAATGCCGCGGCGGTGCGGTCGGTCTTCGGGTCCTTCTCCCGCGCCTCCTGCGGCGCCAGACGGTCGACCGCCGTGTAGATCGTCGAAAGCGACGAGCGGAGCTGCAAAGCGATGTTCGGCAGCACATCCGACAGCATTTTCAGTTCTTCTTCAGTATAATCCCGCATAGCGTCTCCTAACAAAAATTCTCCTGCCGGTAGCATTCACCGCAGAGACGCGGAGTTTCCGCGGAAAGAATTGGTTTTGCAATGAGCTCATGCTTAGAACGTTTTGTTGTAGTATGAGGGTAGCAAAATTTCGGTGAAAAAGCAAGGAATTTGTGGAAATTGTGAAAAATCTGAATTTTGGCACAAAAAGGACTTGCAAAATGAACGTTCCGCAGTATAATATCTAAATGTACCAAACATTCGATATATTCCAAAATCCGAAAGGAAGTAAGTTTTATGAGCATTAAAGTCGGCATCAACGGCTTTGGCCGTATCGGTCGTATGGTCTTCCGCGCAAGCCTGAACCATCCCGAGATCGAGATCGTGGGCATCAATGACCTCTGCCCCGCCGATTATCTGGCCTATATGCTGAAATATGATACCATGCACGGCAAGTTTGCCGCCGACGTGAAAAGCAACGACTACGGCATCGTGGTCAACGGCCGCGAGATCCCCGTCTTCGCCGAGCGCAACCCCGCGGACCTGCCCTGGGGCAAGATCGGCGCTGAGTATATCGTCGAATCCACGGGCCTGTTCCTGACGAAGGAAAAGGCGCAGGCGCACATCGCCGCCGGCGCGAAGAAGGTCGTCATGTCTGCCCCGTCCAAGGACGACACGCCGATGTTCGTCTGCGGCGTCAACCTCGATTCCTACACGAGCGACATGCAGTTTGTTTCCAACGCCTCGTGCACGACGAACTGCCTCGCCCCCATCGCCAAGGTCTTAAACGACAGTTTCGGCATCAAGGACGGCCTGATGACCACCGTGCACTCCGTCACCGCCACGCAGAAGACCGTGGACGGCCCGTCCGTCAAGGACTGGCGCGGCGGCCGTGCGGCCATGGGCAATATCATCCCCTCCTCCACCGGCGCCGCCAAGGCTGTCGGCAAGGTCATCCCCGCGCTCAACGGCAAGCTGACCGGCATGTCCATGCGCGTTCCCACGCTGGACGTCTCTGTCGTCGACCTGACCGTCAACCTTGAAAAGCCCGCCACTTACGACGAGATCTGCAAGGCAATGAAGGAAGCAAGCGAGGGCGAGCTCAAGGGCATTCTCGGCTACACCGACGAGCCGGTCGTTTCGTCCGATTTCCTCGGCGATCCGCGCACGTCGATCTTCGACGCCAAGGCCGGTATCGCCCTGACGGACACGTTCGTCAAGGTCGTGAGCTGGTACGACAACGAGATCGGCTACTCGAACAAGGTGCTCGACCTCATCGAGCACATGTACTCGGTCGACCACGCGGCCAAATAATTTTGCTTTTTCATGTCCCTGTTTTTATCATGGAAAAACAGGGCGGTGCTCCTCTGAGACAAGAGGGATCTGGTGCGAGATCCCTCTTGTTTTTTTCGCGTTTTTGGTGGTATACTGCCATCGTTGCAAATTTTACATTGAGGTGTATCATGTTTCAAGGTTTTACGCCCGAGGCCGTCGAGTTCCTCTGGGGCATCAAATTCAACAACAACCGCGAGTGGTTTCTGCCGCGAAAAGAGCAGTTCCTCGCGCTGCTCGACCGCCCGATGCGCGAGCTCGGCGGCGAGCTGTTCAACGCGATCGCCGCGGAGTATCCCAAGCAGTCGCTCAAACTGCACGTCTGCCGCATCTACCGCGACGCACGCCGTCTCTTCGGCAGAGGGCCGTATAAAGAGCACCTGTGGCTCACGATCGAGCGCCCGCACGAGCGCTTCGAGGGCGTGCCTGCGCTGTATTTCGAGATCGCGCCGAACTATTTCAGCTACGGCTGCGGCTACTGGGACGCCTCCCCCGCCACGATGGCTAAGCTCCGCCGCCGTATCGAGACAAATCCCAAGCCGCTTGAAAAGATCGTGCGCAAGCTGAATAAATCCCGTTTCACGCTCTCGGGCGAGCAGTTCAAGCGCCCGAAGGGCGATGTCGGTAAGCTCTTAAATCCGTGGTACAACGCGAAAAACATTGCTGTCGGCTACGACGACAATCCCGAGGGCGTGCTGTTCACGCCGGAGCTCAAGGATGAGGTTCTTGCGGGCTTCCGCGAGCTGATGCCGCTGTATCTATATTTGGATTCGCTGGCGGGCGATCCTGAACCTAATAAGGAGTGATGCCGCTCGTTGAGCGGCGGGAATTCCCGCACCGTGCGGGAGTGCGGGCAAAGGGGGTATTCTCTCACGTGAGAGAATACCCCCTTTTGATCCCCCAAGAGAACGGCAGGGGCGTTTCGATCTCGCCCCTGCAC
>CAVFND010000160.1:0-4368 GCA_963623615.1 Oscillibacter sp. ER4
TTCTGCACTATCGCATCCCGCAGATGGGCGACATGCCGCGCACATATGTCGACATGGTCAACAGCCACGACCCCTACGGCCCGCACGGCGCGAAGAGCGTCGGCGAGCTGGCTACGGTGCCCGTGGCGCCGGCCATCGTGAACGCGGTGCGCCGGGCAAGCGGCATTGAGATCAACAGCCTGCCGCTGTGCGACAGATTTGCCATCCTGCCGACCGAGAGGGGGAATGTGAAATGAGCGGACAGGTTTTATCGAGCTTACACGACGTCGTCTCCGCCGAGCACCCGACCTACATCGGCGGCGGCACGGACATCATGCCGCTGCTGAAAAACGAGGTGCGCGACGACAAGGACTTCGTCTTTCTGAAGAAAATTCCGGAGCTGCACGTCCTGGAGGAAAAGGACGGCGAGCTCATCATCGGCGCAGTGATGACGCTCACCGAGCTTGCCGAGAGCGAGCTTCTGAACAGCCGCTACGCGGCCATCGCGCAGGCGGCGTCGCTGACGGCGTCCCCGCAGATCAGAAACATCGCCACCGTCGGCGGCAACATCATGCAGGACCGCCGCTGCATCTACTTCAACCAGCCGCACCTGTGGCGCAGCGGCCTTGCCTACTGCTTCAAGACCGGCGGCAGCATCTGCCACCAGATCCCGAACTCGCCGGTCTGCCGCGCGATCTACTATTCCGACGTTGCCACCGCGCTGATCGCCTACGAGGCGGAGGCCGAATACATCGAAGACGGCGAGACGCACCGCACGGGCCTTGCATCCCTCATCGAGCGCCACAGCGTGGCAAACGGCCTTGCCTGCCACGAGCATTTACCCATCCTCGTCACGCGCTTTTTCGTCCCCACGGCGGAAGAGGGCGAGCGCAGCGGCTTTTATAAGTACGCCATGCGCACGACGATCGACTTCCCGATCATCAACTTTGCGCTCCGCTGCGGCGGCAAGCGCCCCGCGCGTCTGGCCGCGGGCGCGGTCGCGCCCCATCCGGTCGTGATGGCCGAAACGGCGGCGAAGATCGACTCTGCCGCCACGGACGACGAGGTCATCGCGCAGGCCGAGGACGAGCTCAGAAAGCTCGCCATGCCGATCAAAGAAGCCTGCATGACTCCCGCCATCAAGCGAAGCCTTTATCGTCACGTCGCGATGCTGCTGGATCTGAGAAAATAAGCAAAAAAGGACCGTCCAAGAGGACGGCCCTTTTTGTTGAAGTAGTTTACTTTGCGGCGCGGGCTAAAACGGCCTCGGCGCTCATGTTCGGGTTGATGGTCTCTTCACTCTCGACCGCAATGGCCGCGGCGGCGGTGCCGGCGGCGCAGCTTTCAGCAAGGCCGCGGTCCGCGAGGAACGACCAGACGAGGGACGCCATCATCGCGTCGCCCGCGCCGGTGGCGTTGCGCATCTCGGCCTTGCAGATGGGTTCCAGATGCGTCTCGCCCTGCTGCGCGGCGAACACGCCGTCGCCGCCGAGCGACAGAAACACGCGCTGCACGCCCTGATCGAGCAGCGCCTGCGCGGCCTGATGGAGCGTGGCGTTGTCCGTGATCTTCACACCGGAGAGGAGCTCCGCTTCAATGCGGTTGGGCTTGAGCGTGTGGACATGGCTAAGTAAGCCTTGGAGCTTTTCCGCCTTGACGGTGGACACCGGGTCGACGAAGAGCGGCGCGGCGCAGTGCTCGACAAGGTACGCGATGGACTCGCGCGGCAGGTTTGCATCCACGACCACCGCGGCAGCGCCGTCGAGAAGCGCCTTCTGCGAGGCGAAGTAGTCCGGCGTCAGCTTTTCGCAGATCTCCATGTCGGCGACGGCCACGGCCATGTCGCCGTCGCTGTCACCTACGAACACGTAGGTCGAGGTGCGGCCGTCGGGCACGCGCAGCGCATGCGAAAGGTCGATGCCGAGCGCTTTGCAGCTCTCATCGACCTGGCTCGCGCGCGAATCGCCGCCCACGGCGGTCAAAAGATACGTCGGCACGCCGAGCAGGCGCATGTTGTGCGCGATGTTGCGCCCCACGCCGCCGAGACTCAGCTCGACCTTGCCGGGGTTCGAGTCCTTCGCGCGAAGCGGCGCGAAGGAGTGCGCGCCGATGTCGATATTCACGCCGCCGCAGACGACGGCGTAGGGAAGATTCTTTTCGTTAGACATGATGTTGCTTTCTCCGGATTATTTGTGATAAAGGCGCTTGGACTCATACTTGGGCTCGCAGCTGACGTGAATGCCGAGGCGCTTGTAGAGCTTGATGTCCTCCTCCGAGATGATGACGGAGAAGTGCGCGTCGCAGCCGCGCAGCGAGCCGAGCTGTTCCCGCGCCATATCGGCGAGAGGGTTGGTGAGCGCCGAGATCGCCAGCGCGATGAGCACCTCGTCAGAGTGCAGGCGCGGATTGTGGTGGCCGAGAGACTGGATCTTCAGCGCCGAGATCGGCTCGATGACCTGATTCGAGATGAGGTTCATGTCGCTGCGGATACCCGCCATGGCCTTGAGCGCGTTGAGCAGCAGCGCCGCCGAAGCGCCGAGAAGTGACGAGGTCTTGCCCGTGACGACGCGGCCGTCGGGCAGCACCATCGCGCCCGCGGGCGCGCCGGTCTCATCAGCCTTCTGCTTGGCAGCTGCCACGGCGGGGCTGAGGTCGGGCGTCACATCCGCCTGCTGCATGACGAGCTCGAGCTTTCTGAGCTGGCAGGTGTCGGCGATGCCGCGTGCGACGTCGACCTGCGCAGTGTAGTAGCGGCGCAGGATTTCCATGCGCGAGGCCTGACGGCAGACCTCGTCATTGATGATGCAGTTGCCCGCCATGTTGACGCCCATGTCGGTCGGGGACTGGTAGGGGCACTTGCCGGAGATGCGCTCGAAGATCGCGCGCAGGACGGGGAAGATCTCAACGTCGCGGTTGTAGTTGACGGTCGTCTCGCCGTAGGCCTCGAGGTGGAACGGGTCGATCATGTTCACGTCGTCAAGGTCCGCGGTCGCGGCCTCGTAGGCGAGGTTCACGGGGTGCTTGAGCGGCAGGTTCCAGATGGGGAAGGTCTCAAACTTGGCGTAGCCCGCGCTCACGCCGTGCTTGTGCTCGTGGTAGAGCTGGGAGAGGCAGGTCGCCATCTTGCCGCTGCCGGGGCCCGGCGCGGTGACGACGATGAGCGAGTGTGTGGTCGCGATATAATCGTTGCGGCCAAAGCCCTCGTCGCTCACGATGTGGGCAACATCGGAGGGGTAGCCCGCGATGGGATAGTGGCGGTAGTTGCGGACGCCGAGTGTGTTGAGGCGCTTGATGAAAGCGTCCGCCGCGTTCTGCCCCGCGTACTGCGTGATGCACACGCCGCCGACATAGAGGCCCAGCGAGCGGAACGCGTCGATCAGTCGCAGGCAGTCGTCATCGTAGGTGATGCCGAGGTCGCCGCGCACCTTGTTTTTCTCAATGTCGTTCGCGTTGACCGCGATGACGATCTCCACATCGTCGCGCAGCTGCTGAAGCATGCGGATCTTGCTGTCGGGCTGGAAGCCGGGAAGCACGCGCGAGGCGTGGTAGTCGTCAAAGAGCTTGCCGCCGAACTCCAGGTACAGCTTGCCGCCGAACTTGCTGATGCGCTCGCGGATATGCGCGGACTGCATGGCAAGGTATTTGTCGTTGTCAAAACCGATTTGTCCCATCGTAAAAAAGCACCCCATTCTCATTTTACACATAATATATGCCTATTATATAGAACGCGCGGCGGCTTGACAAGGAAAGCGGCCGCAGAAAAATAGATGAAAAACGGCGGCGAATTTCTGCTATTTTCCCCTCTTTACATACGCGGGCTCTTAGCGTATGCTATAAACAGTCTCTTCACGGGGAAAAGAAAAAATCCGCGAATTCCGCACTTTTTGAAAAAAGGTGTTGACAAAAAGGCGCGGATATAGTAGTATATCACTGTTCGATTCGCGCGGTTAGCTCAGCTGGTAGAGCACATGCTTGACGTGCATGGGGTCATAGGTTCGAGTCCTATACCGCGCACCAGAGACAAAAAAGCCTTGTAGCCTTAGTGCTGCAAGGCTTTTGTCATTTATGACGAAAAAATAGGGGAATCGCCTGAATTGCTGGTGCCCAAAATTGAAGAAAAGTTGCAAAAGCAGCTCCGCGCAATTTTAATGCGCAGAGCTGCTTTTGATTATGGACTATTCCTTTTCATCGGTGCGGCACATGAGATAGTCGAGGGACACCTCGTAAACATCAGCAAGCCTCACCAATGCTTCAAGATTTGGTTCGTTCTTTCCAATCTCATAGCCGGACAGCGTGACCATGTTGATGCCGGTTTTGTCCGCGACCTCTTTTTGCATCAGCCCGCGCTCCTTGCGGATCTGTTGCAGCCGGTCGGCGACAGCTTTCTTT
>CAVFND010000161.1:0-4360 GCA_963623615.1 Oscillibacter sp. ER4
AGACTACACCGCGAAAGGAAGCGGAACAACATGAATTGGTTTCAGCAATTGCTGTCGAATCCCTTTTTGCTCATCGGCCTCTCGTCCTGGTTCTGGGCGCAGCTCATCAAGACGGTCATCCACTCCATCGTGACGAAGAGCATCGACTTCACGCGCCTCATCGGCGACGGCGGAATGCCGAGCGGCCATTCGGCCACGGTTTCATCGCTCGCGACCGCGGCGGCGCTCGTCTACGGGCTTGGCTCGTTTGAATTTGCGATGGCGTTTATCTTCGCCATCGTCGTCTGCAAGGATGCGATGGGCGTCCGGCTCGAAACGGGGCGGCAGGCCGTCATCATCAACGACATCGTCGAGGCGTTCAACTCGCTTGCCTCGGAAAAGCTGCCGGAGGCAAAGCTCAAGGAATTCGTCGGCCACACGCCGCTGCAAGTCATCGCCGGCATTCTGCTCGGCGTGGTGAACACGTTGATCATGTATTACTGCATACTGTGAGGGAAAGAACATGACGCTATTGATCAACTGCTGCCCGCGCGATGCGTCGCGCACGGAAAGACTGACCCGCGCGCTGCTCAAAACACTCGGTGGATACGAGGAGCTGCGCCTTTATGACGAGCCGCTGCACCCGCTGGGGCGCGCGGACATCGAAAAGCGCGATAAGCTGCTCGCGGAAAAGAAGTATGACGACGAAATGTTCCGCTATGCGTGCCAGTTCGCCGCGGCGGACAGGATCGTCATCGCCGCGCCGTTTTGGGATCTGTCGTTCCCAGCGCAGCTCAAGGTGTACCTGGAGAACATCTACGTCACGGGCATCGTGACGAAGTACAGCGAGGCGGGCAAGCCTGTCGGCCTGTGCTGCGCAAGCGAGCTTTACTATGTCACGACCAGCGGCGGGCCGTTCGACGGCCGCTTTGGCTACGACTACTGGAAAGCCGTCGCGCAGGACTGCTTCGGCATTCCGACCGTCAAGCTCCTGAAAGCCGAAAACCTCGACATTGAGGGCGCGGACGCGGAGAAGATCGTCGACGATGCCATCAGAGCCTACGGCCTTGTGTAAAATCAAAACTGTATAGCAAAAAGCTCCGTGCCATTGGCACGGAGCTTTTTTATCGGGAAAGATCAGTGAGCGCTGTTCTGCTCACCCTCGGGCAGCAGATTTGTCATGCTCTTGAGACTGATGGCGAGCGTGGACATGTTGTGCAGCAGCGCCGAGGTCGTCGGCGGCAGGATGCCGAGCACGCCGAGCACGATGAGCGAGAAGTTGAAGCCCACGATGAAGCGGTAGTTGCGGTGGATGCGGGCCATGAGCTCCTGACTGAGAGAGCGCAGCGTGACGAGCGCGAACAGGTCCTCGGACGAGATGGTGATGTCTGCGATCTCACGCGCGATGGCGGCACCGGTCGAAATGGCGATGCCCGCGTCGGCTTCGGACAGGGCGGGGGAGTCGTTCACGCCGTCGCCGATCATGATGACCTTGCGGCCCGCGGCCTTTTCGCTGCGGACGAACGCGGCCTTATCCTCGGGGAGCACTTCGGCGTAGACGGCGTCGACGCCAACCTCGGCGGCGACAGCCTCGGCGGTCTTGCGGCTGTCGCCGGTCATCATCACGACCTTGTCTATGCCGAGCGCATGCAGCGCGCGCACGGCGGCCTTCGCCTCTCTGCGCAGCGGGTCGTGGATGCAGATGACCGCAGCGAGCTCGCCCGCGATGCAGAGGTACAGGTGCGAATACTCGGGCGGGAGAGATTCAAACTTCTCCTCTTCGCCCTCCAGCACGCGGCAGCCCTCGTCCTCAAAGACGAAGTGCGCGCTGCCGATGAGGACCTTCTTGTCGTCCACCATGCTCGAAATGCCGTGCGCCACGACGTACTGCACCTGAGAGTGATACTCCTCGTGCGTCAGGCCGCGGTCCTTGGCCTCGGCCACGACGGCGTTGGCGATGGAGTGGGGATAGTGCTCTTCGAGGCACGCGGCGAGGCGGAGCATTTCGCTTTCCCCGTTGCCGCCGAAGGTGACGATTCTCGCGACCTTCGGGGAGGCGTAGGTGAGCGTGCCGGTCTTGTCGAAAACGATGGTGTTCGCCTGGGCGACGGCCTCAAGGAAGCGCCCGCCCTTGACGGAGATATGATGGCTGCTGCTCTCGCGCATGGCCGAGAGCACCGCGATGGGCATGGAGAGCTTGAGCGCGCAGGAGAAGTCGACCATCAGCACGGCCAGCATCTTTGTGACGTTGCGCGTGATGAGATAGGTCAAGATCGTGCCGCTGAGCGTGTAGGGCACGAGCTTGTCGGCAAGGCGAGACGCCTTGTCCTCGGCCGTGGACTTGAGCTTTTCCGACTCTTCGATCATGCGCACAATGCGGTCATAGCGGCCGCCGCCGAGCGCCTTTTCCACGCGCACGACACACTCGCCCTCTTCGGCGACGGTGCCGGCGTAAACATAGCTGCCCTCGCGCTTGGGGACGGGCATGGACTCGCCCGTCATGGACGCCTGATTGACCATCGCCTCGCCGGAGACGACCTTACCGTCGAGCGGGATGAGGCTGCCGGTGCGCACGACGACGCAGTCGCCCGCCTGCACATCGCCGATGGGGACGAGCGTTTCCGTCTCACCCGTCTTGAGCCAGACGTGGTCGACGTTGAGCGACATTGCGCCGGCGAGGTCCGCGACGGACTTCTTATGCGTCCAGTCCTCGAGAATTTCGCCGAGGTGGAGCATGAACATCACGGAGCTTGCCGTCGAGAAGTCGCCGCGCACCATCGACACGGTGACGGCGGTGGCGTCGAGCACGGCGACGGAAAGCTTGCCGTGCAGCAGCGCTTTGATCCCCTCACGGATGTACTTGATCGAGTGGTAGATGGCGAGCGCCGTGGTGACGGGAAGCGGGAAGAAGAGCTTCGAGATCACGCGGCGGATCACCGTCCACGAGAGCTTGTCTTCAAATTCGCGGTTGAGCTCGCGCGTCGTGTGGTCGGGAACGAGATCCATCGTCTCAGCCTTGTCAAACGAGAACGCCGCGAGCGCGCGTACGAGCTCGGCGCGGTCCGCGCGGTAGATGATCACGGCGTCCTGTGTGCGGTCGAAGACCGAGACCTCGTTCACGCCATCCACATTGCGCAGGTAATATTCCAGAACGTCCGCTTGATGCAGCGACATGCGGCGGCAATTCAGATGCACACGCATGCGACCGGCGGATTCATGCAGGATTTTGCATTTCATAGTGTATCAGTTCCTCCGAAAGTGAAAGAGAGCCGCGCGCCGCGGCTCTCCTGCAATTTATTCCTCGTCCGCTTTTTCCTCGGACGCGTCCTCAATGACTTCTGCGTCCTCTTCCGCTGCGCGGCGCTCGTTGATGTCCTTGGCGTCGGCGTAGACGTCCTCGGCGTCCTCACGGACGTTCGTGACGGCCTGCATCACGCAGTCCTTGGCGCGCAGCACCGCGGCGGTGGTGTGGGAGTAGACTTTCTTGGCGTCCTTGCTGGAAAGGATCTTGAGACCGGCAGTGCCGAACAGCACGCCAGCTGCAAATAAACCGAGATGTTTCATTGTAAAAAACCTCCTGTCGTTTTTTGACAAAAATGATTGCTTTCAATTTATCCTGCACAATATAACACAGCGCTTTTTGAATTGCAAGTGGGGAAATGTTGGAAAATGACGAACAATAGGAAACGCCGTTTTGTCGCGTTTTCCTCAGATATTCGCGCGCTCGTCCCAGAGCGTCAGAATACCGCTTTGCAGCGTTTTCGGAACGTCGATGATGCGCTGGTTCGACGAGCCGCGAAAGCGCAGCGAGATATCATGCAGCGCGTCCACATAGCGCCCATCGACGAGCACATCGAGCAGGGATAAAAGCTCGTCCGTCACCTCGCAGCGCGGATACGCGGCGGGGTCGTGCAGCTCCTCCCATGTAAAGCCGGAAAACGACCAGATCGTCTTTTGCGGCAGTTCACGCTTCGCGCGGCGGAGAAACGGCAGCAGCACGCGCTGATTTGCAGGCTCGAACGGCTCGCCGCCGAGCAGCGTCAGGCCGTTGATATAGTCGGGGGAGAGCAGGCGGATAAGCTCGTCCTCGGTCTCGCTCGTGAAGGACTTGCCGTAGCAGAAGTCCCATGTCTGCGGCTGGAAGCAGTTTTCACAGTGGTTCGTGCAGCCGGAGACGAACAGCGTCACGCGCACGCCAAGACCGTTGGCGATGTCGCAGTTTTTGATCTCGCCATAGTGCATGGCAGCATCCCTCCTTGAGCGCATGAAGTCTGAACGCTTGACATTATAGCATTCACCGGCGGTTTTGTCCATCACTGATTGAAGGTGGGAAAAGGAACGGCGGGCCTGCCGTATAGCGGACCCGCGCGCGGCGCTGGGC
>CAVFND010000162.1:0-4349 GCA_963623615.1 Oscillibacter sp. ER4
GTAATTTTCGACAAACGGCAGATAGAGCGCGTCCGGCTCCGCCGCGGCGAGGGCAGAGGTCAAAAGCTCGTCTGCTGTCTCACGTTTGCCGAGCATTTCGTAGGCCGCGGCGGTCTGGAGGCGGATGTGCAGCGCGACGAGCGCGTAGTGCATCGCCTCGCATACGGCAAGCAACGCTTCGCTGCGGCCAATGACCTTGGCGTACTCGCCTTGGGCGAGGTAGACCTGATTTTCGATGAGCTCCATCATCGGCTTTCCGGGTGCGAGAAAGTGGATGGAGGCGAGCTGATGCTCGCGGAAGACCGCGGGAATTTTTTCGGGCAGCCCCAGCAGTGCGTAATAGTAGGCGCAGGAGCTTTGCAGGATGTTGAGCCATGCGACATTGTGCTGCCGCAGCAGCGCCTGCCGCCGCTGCTCAAAGGACTCGCGCGGCGTGAAAGAAGTGCAGAGCGAGAGCCGCCAGGCGAGAAAATCGCAGCACAGGGCCATGTTTTCCTGCCCGTTGCCGTCGATCTGCGCGTAGGCGCGCTCAATCATGATCTGCGTGTCGGCGAAGCGGGCGCGCATGAAGTCGGCCTCCGCGCGCATGATGGTCTCCGCGCCCTGCCCGTGGCCGTTCGTGATCTTATAATAGTGCGGCATGCACTCGTCCATCTCCTGAAGCTCACTCTGGAGCTCGCCCGGCGCGCGGTAGAACATCATCAGCACCGACGGTGAGCCGAACGTCCAGCCGCCGCTTTTCTGGATGCTGATGGCGGGGCGCGACATCTGCGCGCTCGCGCTGCGGTGCAGGCGGCTCATCGCGGAGATGTCGTTGTACATCAAAAAGCTCATGATGAGATCGCACTCGCCGAGCAGGTCGCCGCGCTCGCTCTCCGGCCAGTCGGGATGCTCGTCGATCGCGGTGAGCAGCAGCTCCTTGAGATCGAGCATCTTCGGGATCTGCCGCCAGTTGAACATGCTGCGCATCAGGACGAGGAGCGAGAGCGGATGCTCCTTGAGCGTTTCGACTGGGCAGCGGGCGATGAGATCGAGCACCTGCTGCGCGCCCAGCGATGTGAGCAGGATGCCCGCGTCGCGCTGGATGACGCGCAGCGCCGCATCGTAGTTTTCGGCAAGGCGGTAGAATTTGAGCGCGTGCAGATACTGTTCGTGTGCCTCGTACCACTCGCCATACCTATTATGGTAAACTACCTGACGCCGCGGCTCCATCGTGTGGAACGTGCGTTCGGCGCAGTCTTTCATCATGTGGTGGAAGCGGAACGTCACGCCGTCCGGCAGACGCTTGACGAAAGCGTTCTGCTCGGTCAGCGACTGTAAGATCGCGGCGGTGCTTTTGTTGCCGGTGACGGCCTCGGCCATCTCGACGGTGAATTCGTCCGCAAGGCCCATGATGGCCAGGAATTCGCGCCGTTTCGGCGGCAGCGGATCGATCATCGCGGCGGAAAACATTGCGTAGATATCCGAGCTGCGGCTCGGCAGCTCGCCGCGCTCGTGCAGTGTGCGGAGGTTTAAGTAAATGGCTGAGAACCACCCCTCGCTCGAATAGAGCAGCGATTCGATCTGTGCATCCGAAAGCTCTGTGCCGCAGCGGTGGGCGTAGATCGAGAGCTCCGTGTGGTTGAGGCGCAGCTGCCCGGCGCCCACAGCGTAGAGCCTGCCGCCAAGGCGCAGAACTTCCTCCGCGGGTAAAAAGCGGTCGCGGCTTGCGACGATCAGGTGGACGTTTTCGGGCAGGCGGTTCGTCAGCGTGCAGAGAAAGGCGGGCACGCGGTTGTCGGTCAAAAGGTGGAAGTCGTCGATGAAAATATAGCAGGGACGCTCGCCCGCGAGCGCGTGGCAGAGATCGTCCGTCAGGAGACTGCCGCCTGCGGCGTCGTCGGGGCAGGGGTAGGCGCGCAGAAAGTCGAACCCCGCGTGGGAAAAGGCTTCCTGCACACTCGTCCAGAAGATGGACAGATTGTCCGAATACACGCTGATGCGCACAACGGCGGCCCCGTCGAGCTTGGCGCGCTCCAAAAGGTACCAGTTCACCGCCGTCGTCTTGCCGTAGCCCATCGGCGCGACCACGGTGGTGAGCGCGCAGCGCGAGATCGGGCGCAGGCACTCCTGCAGGCGCTCGGATATGTAGACGGTATTCAGGTTCCAGCTTCGTTTCGGCATGGCGCACCTCCGAGTTGGTTTTGACAGGGCGGCTTTTCTTTTAAGATATCATACGCCGGAACGTTTGGCAACAGGGGCAAAATTTTCGCAGGAACATTTTCGCAGGAACATAAGAAGTCAGAGCCATTAGGCTCTGACTTCTTATGTAAACTATATTTCTGCTTTGCCATGTGGCAGCTATACCTGCTGCATAGCAGACAGGCCTTACAGCAGGCCGGCCAGCTCCAGCACGAGCTTTTCGCTCTTTTCCCAGCCGAGGCAGGCGTCAGTGATGCTCTTGCCGTAGGTGCCCTCGCTGATTTTTTGATTGCCGTCTTCGATGTAGCTCTCAATCATCAGGCCCTTGACGAGCGCGTTGATGTCGTTCGAGTGGCGCTTGGAGTGCAGGACTTCCTTCGCGATGCGGATCTGCTCTAAGTACTGCTTGCCGGAGTTGGCATGGTTGCAGTCGACGATGCAGGCGGGGTTCTTGATGCCCTTTTCTGCGTACAGCTTGTGCAGCTGTACCAGGTCTTCATAGTGGTAGTTGGGGCGGCTGTCGCCCTTTTCGTTCACGTAGCCGCGCATGATGGCGTGGGCGTAGGGGTTGCCCGCAGTCTCGACCTCCCAGCCGCGATAGAGGAATGTGTGGTCGCCCATCGCCGCGTAGATGGAGTTCATCATCACGCTTAAGTCCCCGCCCGTGGGGTTCTTCATGCCGACGGGTACGTCGATGCCGCTCGCGACGAGGCGGTGCTGCTGGTTTTCGACCGAGCGCGCGCCGACGGCGACATAACCTAAGATATCGGAGAGATAGCGGTAGTTTTCGGGGTAGAGCATCTCGTCGGCGCAGGCAAAGCCGGTCTCCTGCACCGCGCGGGTGTGGAGACGGCGGATGGCGATGATGCCCTCGAGCATGTCGGGCTTTTTGCTGGGGTCAGGCTGGTGAAGCATGCCCTTGTAGCCCGAGCCGTTGGTGCGCGGCTTGTTCGTGTAGATGCGCGGGACGATCAGAATTTTATCCTTGACCTTTTCCTGCAGGGGAACGAGGCGGTAGATGTAGTCCATGACGCTGTCCTCGCGGTCGGCAGAGCAGGGGCCGATGACGAGCATCAGTCGATTGTCGCGTCCGTCGAGGATCGCGCGCATCTCCTCCACACGCTCTTCACGCGCCTTGGCGACCGCTTCCGTGACGGGGAACTCTTTTTTAATGTCCATCGGGATGGGCAGTTTACGGATGAATTTTGCATTTTGCTGCATAATGAATACTCCTTGTCGGTCGTTGACCAATATTGCCCTTATTCTACAGCGTTCCCAGCCGCGCCGCAAGTGTGAATCCGCAGGAATTCAACCGCTTTTCCCGCGGTGCTTTGGCATATTTATCCATGAGAGGTGAACCGTCGAAAATCTCATGGACAGCTGGCGAAAATATGGGCTGTTTGCGAGCGCATTGAATTGCAGCGCGCATTTTTCATTGAAAAGAAAAACGACATCCATTATAATTGCTGAAAAGAACTCTTTTGCGGAAGAGAGGGGGCTGCAAGCATGATCAACGTAGATGCGTTCACGTTCAACTGTCTTGACCATATTTTTATCGTCGACAGAAATTATAAGATCGTCTACAATAACCGCTTCGACGAGAACATCAACGATCCGACTGACGACTATGTTTCGTCCAAATTCATCGGGCGGAATTTCTTCGATGTGTATCCGGAATTCCGGACGCGCGACAGCCAGATCGCCGAGTGCATGCGCACCGGCAAGACGGTGATCGCCAAAAACCAGCGCTGCAAGGACTACCTAGGCCACGACTACTACACGAGCAGCGTGGCCGTCCCGCTGATGCGCGGCGGCACGATCATCGGCGTGGTGGAGCTCTCAATGGATGCCGACGAGCAGGATAACGTGGAAAATACCGTCAGCAGCCAGAAGTTTGACGAGGTCGTCAAACGATTCATGGACAACGCGGACCACACGTCGTTCGACGCGATCCTCACCTCGGACAAGGACACGCAGAACACCGTCGAAAAGACGCAAATTCTGGCGGATACCGCGCTGCCAATTTTGATCTGCGGCGAGACGGGCACGGGAAAAGAGGTCTTCGCGCAGGCCATCATGGCGCACCGCGGCGTGCCGAAGGAGAAGCGCGTCATTCTGAACTGCGCCGCCGCGCCCGAAAACCTGATCGAATCCATCCTGTTCGGCAC
>CAVFND010000163.1:0-4317 GCA_963623615.1 Oscillibacter sp. ER4
GTGACCTGCTTATCCAGATCAAGCCGCAGACCGTCCTCTTTCAGGCGCTCCCTGAGCCGCGCATCGTCCGCATCCGCGTAGGCCGTCATATTCTCGCGGACGGACAGCGCGTACAGGCGGGACTGCTGAAACGCAATGCCGATCCTGCCGCGCAGCGCGCTCACGTCGTAGTCCGCGATCGGGCGGCCGTTGATCTCTACCATTCCCTCGTCCGCGTCGTACAGGCGGAGCAGGATCTTTGTGAGCGTTGTCTTCCCCGCGCCGTTCTCGCCGACGATGGCGATCTTTTCTCCGGGCGCGATGGCAAGGCTCAGGTCACGGATGGCAAAATCCTCGCTGCCGCCGTAGCGGTAGGACACATGGTCGAATCGGACGGAAAACGGGCCGTCCGCCGCTTTCTCGCCGCCTGTCGACGCTTCGATGGTCGAATCCGTCTTAAAAAAGAGCTGCACCTTCTGCGCGTATGCAATCCCTAAGGCGACCTGCGAGCTCCACCAGCCGAGCGCGTTAAGCGCCTCCTTGAGCGCGAGCGACGAAGCGATCAGCGTCGCGTAGACGCCGATACCACTGATATTGCCAGACATCACGCCCCACGCGACATAGACGGGCACGGCAAACGTCGTGCCGAGCTGGGCGAGGTTCACCAGAAGATCGATCAAAAATTCTTTTGCGCCGTATTTTCGATAGATCGCAGCCCTGCTCTTCACAGAACCGTTAAACAGCGCGAAAAGAGGCTTTTTGATGTTCGACGCGCGCAGGTCTGCGACCGCCGTATGGTCAAAAAACAGCCGCCGCAGATAGTCGGCCTTCCGCTGGTCGTTGACCATGGCCGTCTCGCGCTCCACGGACACCCTGCTCCAGTAAATCTGCGCATACGCGACAAACGCGGAGCATCCCAAAACGATGAGCAGCAGCGCCGCGCCGTGCGACGCGATCAGCGCGCCGTAGACGACGCATTTTGCCGCGCCGCTCAGGAGCGAGAACAGATTTTGCAGCGTCTCCGACGACTGCGAGGCGAATTTCTCCGTCGCCAGCTTGTAGCTGTCGAAATAGTTTGGGTCGTCAAAATGCCGGTAGTCGACCGTTAAGGCCTTTTCGTAGATCGAGCGCTCGATCGTGCCCTCGATCTCCTGCTTTTTCCACCGGAGGTAGAAATCCTCGTACACCGCGTGGAGCAGGTTGAGCATTAGCGCGAGCAAAAGGTACGTCAGCCCCGTCAAAAATGCCGCTTCAAACGGCTTTCCCGCCTCGATTGTCTCGATCACCGCCTGCGCCAGCGTCGCGGAAAAGTATCCCGCCGCCGGCACAAACAGTACCGACGAGATAAACGAGCCGACCATCAGGGGCTTGCCGTACTTCCACCAGGGCGCTAAAAGGAAGCGGATGCTGTCCCAGCCCTGCCTGAGCTTTCTGACCGTCTTCTCCGGAATCAGCCTTCTTTCTGTGATATCTCTTTATTGGTAGGGGTTAAGAATTTTTCTCTTACTTAAATTTGTGCCATTCCGCCACGGCCATTTCGTCGCACCTATTGTTATACTCATTCTCCGCGTGGCCTTTGACCCAGTGGTAGTGCATTTCGTGCCGGGCGATGAGCGACAAGAGCTGCTCCCACAGATCGACGTTCAGCGCGGGTTTTTTATCGCTTTTGACCCAGCCGCGCTGTTTCCAGCCGTAGACCCAGCGCTTTTCGAGCGCGTCGATGACATAGCGCGAGTCGGAGTAGAGCTCCACGACGCACGGCTCCTTCAAGAGCCGCAGCGCCTCGATGACGGCGGTGAGCTCCATGCGGTTGTTCGTCGTGCTCGCCTCGCCGCCGGAGAGCTCACGCTCGTGCGCGCTGTATTTGAGCACCGCGCCCCAGCCGCCGGGGCCCGGATTGCCCGAGCACGCGCCGTCAGTATAGATAATGACCTGTTTCATGAATTTCCTCAATAAGAGCTGATCTCGAGCGAGGCGTCGTCCTCGCCCGGCGTGATCGAACGGATCTCGACCGTGTATTGCATCGTCGGCGAGACGACGATCTCGACGCGCTCGCCGACCTTTTTCCCCAGAATGGCCTTGCCGACGGGCGATTCCTTGCTGATGAGGCCCTTGAGCGCGTTCTGCCGCAGGGTGGTCACGAGCTGGATGTTCTGCTCTTTCCCCAGCTTTTCATTAAAAAGCACCACGTGGTCGAAAAGGCCGACGGTGCCCTCTTTTTCGTTCACTTCGATGACCTTCGCCGTCGCGATCATGCGCTCTAAGTAGCGGATGCGGCTCTCGTTGCGGTTTTTCTCCTGCTTGGCGACCTTGTACTCGTAGTTTTCGCTCAAGTCGCCGAACGCGCGCGCCGTCTGCACATCCTCGATGAGCTTCGGGCGCAGCTCCAAACGGCGGTGCTCGAGCTCCGCCTTCATTTTGTCAATGTCGACCTGCGTCAGTTCGTCATACATCGTGTGTTCGCTTCCTTTTTCGTTTTGCTTACCCTCTGCTCTGCGCGTGCGCTTTTTTGACGCGCGCGACGCGCTGGGCGTATTCCTCGCGGTCTAAAATGCCCGCGTCGTACAAGACCTTCAAACTTTCGAGCCGGTCCTCGCAGCTGTCCATGTGGACGGAGTGCACCTCGCCGCGGTCGGCCTGCTTTCTGCGCGCGGCCTCCCAGCGCTTTTCGCTGCTCGCGCGCTCCTGCGCGGCCAGATTTTTGTGGAAATCGCGGATCTCTGCGCCGCTTGGGCGCTTCTTGCTTTCGCGCTCCTGTGCGCGCATCGTGTCAAGGTCGTTGAGCGTGCGGTTGGCCTTTTTGATGAGCTCGTCGGGCGATGCCGAAGCACTGCCCGTTTCCCGATCGTTGACCTTTTTGTCCTCGTTGGTGACAGCCGCCTTAAAAAACCAGATGAGTGCAATAATGATGAGGCCTAAAATTTCCATCGTCCGCGCTCCTTTCTCTTACAGCCGGTCCAGAATGTCCCTGCGCTTTTCCTGATACTCCTCTTCCGTAATGAGTCTACGATCGTAAAGCGTCTGCAATTCCTCAAGCCGCGCTTCGGCGTCGGACTTGCCGCCCTTTGCGCCGTCATCGGACTCGTCGGTGATCTCGTAGCCGCCGTAGTAGTTCACAACGCCCGCCGCGAGCAGAAAATTGTAGATGCCCATGCCGAACGTCATCAGGCACCAGATGGCCTTAAAGCCGATCATCGCCCCGATGCTCGGGATCGTAAACAGGCCGAACACGCCCATCGCGCACGCAACAATGCCACCGAAGATGCTTGCGCCCTTGCTGGGCTTATAGTGGATGTTTCTTCTCATTTCAAACCTCCTCACAGCTTCTTTCTGCGTTCGTCGTACTCTTCCCTGCTCAGAATGCCCGCCTCATAGAGCCGCTTGAGATTTTCAAGCCGGTCCTCCCTGCTGTCGGTCTCCGCGCTTGACATCGCGGAGTTTTCCACAGGTTTTGACGAAACGGGGATCTCTTCTGCCTCTTTAGACGCGAAATCGTCGGAAATCGTTCCCGCCGCTTCCCTCTTTTTCCACGGAAGAATTGCGCGGACATAGCACACCGCCGCGCCGAGGCCGAAGAAAATTGCACCGGTGCGTCCGCTCTGCTCTTTCTGCTTTTGATCATTTTCGAGCATTTCCTGAACGGCGCGGTTCGTCTCTTCATCGCCGAAGTCAAAGTCGCTCATATCGATCACAATGCTGCTGCTATTGTCGTCCTCCGGCGCAATCTGCGGCCAGATGAACGTCAGCGCCGCAACCAGCAAAATCGTCCCCAGCACGATCATCCCCGGCCGGGTGTTGACGGCGCGCAGGATCATCATGTTGGTCTCATGCTTCCGCTGCTGCTTGCGCTCCATCAGCTCGTCCAGAGACTGTAAAAAATTCGCCATTGCCGTGCCCTCCTCTTTTTTGGCTCTATTCTACCGAAGAGAGGTTTGTTTTTCCAGCAAGCTGGGGTTTACATTGTTACTTTGACATGTAACTTTGATGTTACATCGGCTTTCTCGCGCCCCAAGGGCGCAGGATTATGCGGCGTGCGCGCCGCAAGACCACACCCCCCATTTTCTTTCCGTGGAAAGAAAACGGGCGGTGTGACCGTCCAAAAGAAAGGCGTTAGATTGGCAGTTTCAGGCTTGAATGACCTTTATGCCTCCGGAATGGAAATGCCTTCGCGCGGCGGAGCCGCGTTAGCATTGCTATACGATTTGCCTCTGCTTCTACTACCCGCTGCCGCTCTGCTCATCTTGTAGAAGTGCGCAGTAATCACCGTCTACCGGAGTGCTCATCAATGCGGCGAGCGAAGCAATGCCGCATTCGGCAAGCAGTCTGCCGCCGAGCAAA
>CAVFND010000164.1:0-4307 GCA_963623615.1 Oscillibacter sp. ER4
CTGCACAGGAGCGCGACGGAAAACGGTCTCAAAAAGACGGCCTTGATCGTGGTGGGCGGCTGCCTTGGCGACGAATATCTGCGCTCGCTGCTCTACCACCCGAACTTTACGACGGAATACCGCAAGGGGAACGCATGAAGATCGCAATTTTTGCCTACAGCCGCGGCGGCTGCGCGGCGGCGCGGCGCGTCAGCGCGGCGCTGCCGGAGGCGGAAACGCTTTGCTACGCGGTGCCGCGATTGGAAGAGGCGGGCTTCCTGCCGCTTGTGAAGGATGTCTACCGCGAGCGCTTTTCAACGATGGACGCGCTCATTTTCATCGGCGCATGCGGCATCGCCGTACGCGAGATCGCGCCGTATCTTGTGAGCAAGAAGACCGATCCCGCGGTGATCTGCATTGACGAGAAGATGCAGTTTGTGATCCCGCTGCTCTCCGGTCACATCGGCGGCGCGAACGATTTGACGCGCCGACTGGCGGGCGCGCTCGGCGCATCGGCGGTCATCACGACGGCGACGGACGTGAACGGCAGATTCGCTGTCGACGCCTGGGCGGCGAAAAACGGCTGTGCCATCGCGAGCATGCCGCTTGCGAAAAAGGTCGCGGCGGAGATTTTGGAACATGACGTGCCGCTCGTGAGCGAGTTTCCCGTCAGGGGGGCGCTGCCGAATGGCATTGTCGAGGGCGACGCGGGGACACTTGGCATTTTGATCGGCGTCCACACGAAAGCGCCGTTTACGCAGACGCTGCGGCTTGTGCCGCGGCTGCTGCACGTCGGCGTCGGCTGCCGCAAGGGCATTTCGAGGGAAGCCGTCGAGACGGCCACTCAGACGGTGTTTGCGAGCCATGACTTGGATTTGAATGCAGTCAAGGGTGTCTATTCCATCGACTTAAAGAGGCAGGAGGCGGGGCTGCTCGCCGCCTGCGAAGAGCGCGACTGGCCCGCGGCGTTCTATTCACCGGAGGAATTGCAGGCCGTGGCGGGGGAGTTTACGGAATCTCCCTTTGTGCAGGGCGTGACGGGTGTCGGCAACGTCTGCGAGCGCGCAGCGCTGCTTGGCGCGGACAAATTATTGGTAAAAAAAACGGCGCTGGACGGCGTGACCGTCGCCGTGGCGGCGGAGAATTGGGAGGTTTCCTTTGGGTAAAGTGATCGTGGTGGGCATCGGCCCCGGCAGCTATGAGGATATGACGATCCGCGCCGACCGCGCGCTGCAGGCGTGCGACGCCATTGTCGGCTACGGCGTGTACGTCGACCTTGTCAGGGAACGGTATCCCAACAAGGAGTTTTACGTCACGCCCATGACGCAGGAGGCGAAGCGCTGCGCGCTCGCGCTCGATCTGGCGCGCGCAGGTAAGACCGCGGCGATGGTCTGCTCGGGCGACAGCGGCATTTACGGCATGGCGGCGCTCGTGTACGAGCTGCGCGGCGAGAGCGCAGAGCCTGAGATCGAGGTTATCCCCGGCCTGACGGCGGCGTGCAGCGCCGCGGCGCTTTTGGGTGCGCCGCTGACGCACGACTTTGCCATCATCAGCCTGAGTGACCGCCTGACGCCGTGGGAGACCATCGAAAAGCGCCTGACGCACGCAGCAAAGGCTGATTTGACCATTGCGCTTTACAATCCCGCGAGCCGCTCGCGGCCCGAGCATTTGAAGCGCGCGTGCGACATCCTGCTGCGCAATTTGCCCGACAGCCGCCTCTGCGGCATCGCGCGCAATATTGGCCGCGCGGGCGAGAGCTGGCGCATCCTGACGCTCGGAAAGCTCGAAGAGGCAGAGGTCGACATGTTCTGCACGGTGATCGTCGGCAACGCATCGACGAAGAAAATTGCGGGGCGGCTCATCACGCCGCGAGGGTACAAAAATGTGTAAGATCTGCATTTTCGCAGGTACGACGGAGGCGAGATGGCTCGTGGAGCTTTTGAGCACCCAGCCGGTCGCCGTCACAGCCTGCGTGGCAACGGAATACGGCGAAACGCTCCTGCCCGAGGCAAATAACGTGACGGTGCGCTCGGGGCGCATCCCTGTGGGAGAGATCATCGAAATGCTCTCCGAGACAAAATTTGAATTGGTGATCGACGCGACGCACCCCTACGCGGCGTCGATCACCGAGAGCGTCGCGCGCGCCTGCGCGGAGACGGGCACGGAATACCTGCGCCTTCTGCGCGAGGAATCGGACAAGGTGTCCGGCGTGCAGTACGCGTCAAGCGCGGAGGACGCGGCGGCGTTCCTCTCGAAAACAGACGGAAATATCCTGCTGACGACTGGCAGCAAGGATTTGAAGACATACAGCAGGATCAAAGACTTTACTGCGCGCGTCTATGCGCGCGTGCTGCCGCTGGATGCCTCGCTCGCGCTCTGCCGCGAGGCGGGCGTGCAGCCGTCGCACATTCTGGCGATGCAGGGGCCGTTTTCCGAGAAGATGGACACGGCCATGCTGCGCGCGGTGTCGGCTAAATGGCTCGTGACGAAGGACGGCGGCGAGGCGGGCGGCTTTCCCGCCAAGGTCGCCGCGGCGCGAAAGGCCGGGGCAGACGTGCTTGTGATCGGACGGCCAAAGCAGCGGGAGGGAAAGTCCTTTCCGCAGGTGCTGGAAATTCTGGAGCGCCGCTTCGGCTTCAAGTTCCCGCAGAGCGTGCAGATCGTCGGCATCGGACCGGGCAGCCGGGACGCGATGACGCAGGAGGTGCGCCGCGCCATCGAGGAGGCCGACTGCATCATCGGTGCGCGCCGCATGCTGGACGCCGCGCGCGGCGGGCAGAAGACCTTCGCCGCCATCGCGCCGCAGGAGATCGCAGACTTCCTCCGCGCGCACCGCGAGTACCGGCGCTGCGCGGTCGTGATGTCGGGCGACACGGGATTTTTCAGCGGCACGAAGAAGCTGCTGCCGCTGCTTTCCGGCTGTGAGGTCCGCGTGCTGCCGGGGCTGAGTTCGCTCTCGTACCTCTGTGCAAAGCTGCAAACGTCCTATGAGGACGTCCACGTCGTCAGCCTGCATGGCCGCGCGCACGACATCGCGGCAGATGTGCGTGCGCACGCGCACGTTTTCGCGCTCGTCGGCGGCGAACACGGTGTGAACGACCTATGCCGAACGCTGACGGAAAACGGCCTCGGCACCGTGACCGTGAGCGTCGGCGAGCGGCTGAGCTACGAGGACGAGACCATCACCACCGGCACGGCGGAGGAGCTGCAAAGTAAGGCCTTTGCCCCCCTGAGCGCCGTGCTGATCGAAAATGACTATCCCGACGCCGTCGTGACGCACGGATTGCCGGACGAGGCCTTTTTGCGCGGCGCGGGCGAGGTTGGCGTCGTGCCCATGACGAAGAGCGAGGTGCGCGCCATCGCGCTCTCAAAGCTCCGCCTGACCGAGCGCGCCGTCTGCTGCGATATCGGCGCAGGGACGGGCTCGGTCGCCATCGAGATGGCGCTTCAGGCGAAGCGCGGCCATGTCTATGCCGTCGAGCGCAGGATCGACGCGGTCGAGCTGCTGAAAAAGAATCAGGCGGCGTTCCACGTCGAAAATCTGACGGTCGTTTCCGGCACCGCGCCGGAGGCGTGCCGCGATCTGCCTGCACCGACGCACGCCTTCATCGGCGGCAGCGCGGGCAACCTGCGCGATATTGTGTCGATGCTGCTTGCCCAAAATCCGCACGTCCGCATCGTGGCGACGGCCATCTCACTCGAGAGCGTCGCCGAGCTGACAGCGTGCATGAAGGACTTTGCCTTTACCGAGGCGGAGGCCGTCTCCGTCCAGATCGCCCGCGGCAAAAAGGCGGGGCTATACAACCTGATGACGGGACAGAACCCCGTGTACATCTTTACGATGCAGTCGGAGGAAAAGTCATGATATGGCCAATTTTGCCGCTTCTCATCGGCTTTGGCATTGACTGCGTTCTGGGCGACCCGCACAGCCTGCCGCATCCGGTCGTGCTGATTGGAAAGACGATCAGCGCGCTGGAGCGCGTCTTGCGGAGAATTTTCCCCAAAACGCCGCGCGGCGAGCGCGCGGCGGGCGCGGTGCTGTGGTTGATCGTCGCGTTTCTCGCATTGGTGGTGCCCGCGCTGCTGCTTGATCTCTGCGGCAGGGTGAGCCCGTGGCTGCGCCTCGCGGTCGAGAGCGTCATGTGCTGGCAGATCCTGGCGGCGAAGTCGCTGCAAGATGAGAGCATGAAGGTCTATCACGAGCTTGAGCATGGCAGCATTGGATCTGCGCGCCGCGCGGTCTCGATGGTCGTGGGACGCGACACCGCGGCGCTCGATGACGCGGGCGTGACGCGCGCCGCGGTCGAAACTGTGGCGGAGAACACGTC
>CAVFND010000165.1:0-4305 GCA_963623615.1 Oscillibacter sp. ER4
GGCGCTAAGAAGTAAGGAGGTGTGCCGATATGATTAAGAGACCCGATACCAAAGCACAGCGCATTAAGCGTCATAAGCGCGTTCGCGCCAAAGTCTCCGGCACTCCCGAGAGACCCCGCCTGAACGTTTTCCGTTCTGAAAAGAACATCTACGCCCAGATCATCGACGATGTCGCCGGCAACACGCTGGTCGCCGCTTCCTCCCTGGACAAGGCGATCGAAGGCAACGGCGGCAACAAGGCTGCTGCCCGTGCGGTCGGCAAGCTGATCGCCGAGCGCGCCAAGGCCAAGGGCATCGACACGGTCGTCTTCGACCGCGGCGGTTACCTGTATCACGGCCGCGTTGCAGAGCTGGCTGAAGGCGCCCGCGAGGGCGGCCTGGAATTCTAAGGGAGGAGGAAAATACAATGCCTAGATTTGAACGCGAACAGAGCGAATACATGGAAAAGCTCGTTTTCCTCAACCGTGTTTCCAAGACCGTGAAGGGCGGCCGCGTGGCCAAGTTCTCTGCTCTGATGGTCGTTGGCGACGGCAAGGGCAAGGTCGGCTACGGCCTTGGCAAGGCCGCCGAAGTCCCCGAGGCGATCCGCAAGGGCCTCGAGGCTGCCAAGAAGAACATGATCACCGTTACCCTTGATGGTACCACCATTCCTCACGAGACGATCGGCGAGTTCGGCGCCGGCCGCGTGCTGATGAAGCCCGCTGCCCCCGGTACCGGCGTGATCGCCGGCGGCGCTGTCCGTGCCGTCGTTGAGGCTGCTGGCATCAAGGACATTCGTACCAAGTGCCTGCGCTCCAACAACCCCAACAATGTTGTTGGCGCTGCGATCGAAGGCCTGAAGTCCATGCGCAGCGCGGAGCAGGTCGCCAAGATCCGCGGCAAGAGCGTGGACGAGATCATCGGTTAAGGAGGCAGAGCGTCATGGCTAATTTGAAAGTTGAGCTCGTCAAGAGCTTGAACGGCAGACACGTCAAGCACATTGCTACTGCCAATTCCATGGGTCTGCGCAAGATCGGCGATACGAGCGTGCAGCCCGACAACGACCAGACGCGCGGCAAGATCGCCCAGATCGGCTATCTGCTGCAGGTCACTGAAGAGAAATAAGGAGGAACAGATATGGAACTGTATAATCTGTCTCCCGCCGCTGGTTCCACCAAGGAAGCGTTCCGCAAGGGTCGCGGCCACGGCAGCGGCAACGGCAAGACCGGCGGCCGCGGTCACAAGGGTCAGAAGGCCCGCAGCGGCGGCGGCGTGCGCGTCGGTTTCGAAGGCGGCCAGATGCCTCTGGCACGCCGTACCCCGAAGCGCGGCTTCAACAACATTTTTGCAAAGCCCTATGAGATCATCAACCTGAGTGCGCTCGACAAGTTCGAGAACGGCGAGACCGTTACCGCAGAGGC
Organism: Oscillibacter sp. ER4; assembly: GCA_963623615.1. Taxonomy (GTDB): domain Bacteria; phylum Bacillota; class Clostridia; order Oscillospirales; family Oscillospiraceae; genus Hominicoprocola. The sequence goes on from CAVFND010000165.1 coordinate 1,401, forward strand.
TCTGCTTGCTAAGGGCATCCTGAGCAAGTGCGCGTATGGTTACAAGGTGCTTGGTAACGGCTCTGTTACCAAGAAGGTCACTGTTCAGGCCGCTGCGTTTTCCCAGTCTGCTAAGGAAGCAATTGAAGCAGCTGGCGGAAAGGCAGAGGTGGTCTAAGTGATTCAGACGATCCGTAAGGCCTGGGGCGTTCCCGAACTGCGCAAGAAGATCGTGTTCACGCTGCTGATCCTTTTGATCTTCCGCATCGGTAACGCGATCCCCGTCCCCTATATCAACACGACGCTGCTCAGCAACTATCTCGATAGTATGAGCGGCACCGTGCTTGGCCTCTACAACGTCATGTCCGGCGGCGCGTTCGCAGAAGCGACGGTCTTCGCACTGGGCGTTCAGCCCTACATCAACAGCTCGATCATCATCCAGCTGCTGACGATCGCGATCCCCGCGCTCGAGCGTCTCGCCCGCGACGGCGGCGAGGCCGGCAAGAAGAAGATCGCCTCCATCACCCGCTACGCGACCGTGGCGATCGCCCTGCTTCAGGGCTTTGGCTACTACATGATCTGCAAGAACTACAACATCCTCGAGCAGCAGGGCATCTGGCCGGCGCTCGTGATCATCGTTTCGTTTGTTGCCGGTTCTTCGTTCGTGATGTGGCTGGGCGAGCAGGTCAATGAGTTCGGTATCGGCAACGGTATCTCCATCATCCTGTTTGCAGGTATCCTGTCCCGTGTGCCCAACATGATGACCATGGCGGGCAGCTACATCCGCAGCAAGGGCTCCATCGGCTACCTGTGGATCGCGCTTCTCGTCATCGGTATGCTTGCGATGGTCGTTCTGATCGTCCATGTCAACGAGGCCGAGCGCCGCATTCCCGTCCAGTACGCCAAGCGTCAGGTCGGCCGCAAGATGTACGGCGGCCAGGCATCCACCCTCCCCATGAAGGTGAACATGTCCGGCGTTCTGCCCATCATCTTCGCGCAGTCCATCGCGTCCCTGCCCGCCACTATCTGGGCCTTTATCGGCACTCCCGAGGAAGGCACCGTTGGCCGCAGCATCTACAACGCGATCGACACCAAGTCTGTGCTGTATCTGATCGTCTACTTCCTGATGATCATCGGCTTCAGCTATTTCTACGCTACCATTCAGTTTAACCCCGTTGAGATCTCCAACAACCTCAAGCGCAACGGCGGCTTCATCCCCGGCTTCCGTCCGGGCAAGCCCACGTCTGACTTCATTGCCAAGGTTCTCAACAAGGTCACCCTTTTCGGCGCTATCTACCTCGGCATCGTGGCCATCTGCCCGCTGATCGCCGGCAAGCTGCTGGGCAACTCCAGCCTCGCCATCGGCGGTACCTCGGTCATCATCGTTGTCGGTGTTGCACTTGAGACGGTCCGTGCGCTGGAGTCTCAGATGATGATGCGCCAGTACAAGGGCTTCCTCGAGTAAGAGAGGCGCTTCTATGAAACTGATTTTATTGGGCGCTCCGGGCGCTGGCAAAGGCACACAGGCCGCTGTCATCTCCCGCGAGCTTGGAATCCCCGCGATTTCCACCGGTAACATTCTGCGCGCGGCCATCCAAGAGGGCACGCCGACGGGAATGAAGGCCAAGACCTATATGGACGAAGGCCACCTGGTACCCGATGAGGTCATCATCGGCATCATTAAAGAGCGGCTCGCCGAGCCCGATTGTGAAAAAGGCTTCATCTTAGACGGTGTGCCCCGCACGATCGCGCAGGCAGAGGCTCTTGAGGCAGCCGGTATCAAGTTCGATCATGTCGTCTCCCTGGAGATCGCTGACGCGACCATCATGGAGCGCATGAGCGGACGCAGGGTTTGCAGCAAGTGCGGCGCAAGCTACCACGTTGTGGCAGTGCCGCCCAAAACCGAAGGCGTCTGCGACGTCTGCGGCGGTGAGCTGGTCACCCGCAAGGATGATAAGCCCGAGACGGTGAAAAACCGCCTTGCGGTCTATCATAGAGAAACAGAACCGCTCAAGGATTTCTACCGCGAGCGTGGGGTTCTGTATCCGGTGGAGGACATGGGGCCGGTGGAGGCCACCTCCAAGGCGATCCTCGCGATTTTGAGACAGGATGGTTAAAGTATGATCATTGTAAAATCAGAACGTGAGATCGAATTGATGCGCCGAGCGGGAAAAATTACCGCGGCTGCCCGTGCGTTAGCAGGGGAAATGGTAAAGCCCGGCGTAACAACCCGAGAAATTGACAAAGCAGTGTTCCATTTTATTCGTTCGCAGGGCGCTGAGCCGTCGTTTTTAAACTACAACGGCTATCCCGCCAGCGTGTGCGTGTCCGTCAACGACGAGATCATCCACGGCATCCCGGGTCCCCGGGTGCTCAAGGAGGGCGATATCGTCAGCGTGGACGTGGGCGCATACATCGGCGGCTTCCACGGCGACTGCGCGGCCACTTACCCCTGCGGAAAAATTTCCGAAGAGGCACAGCGGCTGATCGACGTGACTCGTCAGAGTTTTTTTGAAGGATTTGCGCAGGCCCGCGAGGGCAACCGCATTTCCGACATCTCCCACGCCGTGCAGGCGTATGTGGAGGCGAACGGCTTCTCCGTCGTGCGCGAGTATGTCGGCCATGGCGTCGGCAGAAACATGCACGAAGCGCCCGAGATCCCCAACTACGGGGCTCCGGGCCACGGGCCGAAGCTGCTGCGCGGCATGACGATCGCCGTCGAACCGATGGTGAACGCGGGCACCGCAGCCATCCGCCAGATGAGCGATGGCTGGACCGTCAAGACCCGTGACGGCAAATACGCGGCGCACTACGAAAACACGATCCTCATCACCGCCGGCGAGCCCGAAATTTTGACGGCTCCGGCACCGTAAAGAGGACGCCATGGACATGGCGAATCTTGTTCAGGCAACTGCCGGCAGAGAAC
>CAVFND010000166.1:0-4266 GCA_963623615.1 Oscillibacter sp. ER4
ATCGGGGCGGTCGGTGATCGTCACGCCGTCTACGCGCGCAAAGAGCGCGGGCGTGGAGATCGGAAAGTCCGGCTTGCAGACGGCGACAAAAAATTTCGGCGCGGGCTTCAGAACGGTCAGCTTTTCGCCGCGGCCCTCGGCGAGCTGCGTGCCACCGCGGATGCAGAAAGGCACGTCGCTGCCGACGCTTGCGCCGATCTGCTCGAGCTGCTCATCCGTGAGGGCGGGGGAGACGAGACCGCGCAGCGCGCGCAGGACCGCCGCAGCGTCCGCGCTGCCGCCGGCCATGCCGGCCTCAGACGGGATGCGCTTGGTGAGCGCGATGTCGATGCCGCCGCGATAGTCCATCGCCTCGCAGAATGCCCTTGCCGCCTTGACGGCGAGGTTGCGCTCGTCGCACGGCAGCGCCGCGCCCGCGACGCGGCAGGTGACGTCCTTGCCGCCTGAAAGCGTGACGGTCACATCGTCGTGGAGCGAGACAGTCTGCATGACCATCTGCATCTCGTGATAGCCGTCGCCGCGCTTGCCGAGAATGTCGAGCGTCAGGTTGAGCTTGGCGTAGGCGGGGACACTTACGCTATGCACGGACTCCTCGACCGGCGCGTCCAGCGCCTTGCCGCAGTGGGGACAGTAGGAGCCGCCCTCACCCACGCGTCCAAGCGGTTTGCTGCAGTGCGGACAGCGGTAATAAAGCACCCCAATCACGATGGCGAAGAGCATGATCGCGATGCCGAGAATGACGAGCGGCACGCTGACGCTTGTGCCGATGCCGCTGAGCAGCGCGCCGGTAAGAAACAGCGGTGTTTGGAGCTTTTGAACCCTGTGATAATCCATCAGGGGCTTTTTGTCATGCATCGCCGTCTCCTTTTTCTCAGTGCTTCTTTTTCTTGTGCTGGATTTTCTTCTTCGGCTCGGGTTCCGGCGTGCTGGCAAGCCATGTGCCGCACTTGGGGCAGCGCGACGGTGAGCCGCGGCCCAGATGTTCACCGCACTTGGGGCAGCGGTAGTAGCGCCACCAGGCGATGATGGAAAAGATCATCATGCCAAGACCGACGAGCATGATGGGCATGCTGTCAAACGCCCATACGCCGATGGCTGAGACCGCCGCACCGCCGAAGAGCAGTACGTTCTGCCAGACTCTGGCTGCTTTGTAATCCATGTTGGTATCCTCCTGAGCAAAAAAGCGCCTTGCGGCGCTTTCTTGCAGTAGCTTTGATTTTTAGCGGATCTTGCGCGCCTCGACGTAGTAGCGCTTATCCTGCGCGTGACCCATGGAGAAGGTCTTGCGGGGCAGAACGCCGTCGGCCATGACGGTCTTGAAGAGCTGCTCCTTGCCCATCGCGGGAAGCAGGAAGCCCATGTTGCCCTCCTTGGAGCCGAGCTCGCGGGTGACCTCATCGCCGTGGATGTAGTCGACCTCGCCGCCGAACTGCTTGAGGTATTCGTCGATGAAGGCCTGCAGCGTGCCGACAGCCAGCTGGACCTTCGGGTCGGGGACGGTGACGAAATCGTCGTAGCCGTTCCAGCAGATCTTAATGACGTGGCCCTCGCCCTTGCCCTCGTGGGCGTTGGGGTAGAACTTCTTGAACTCTTCCATGAACTTCTCATGGTTGACGCCGAAGAGCACGCGGTGGATGGGTTCGAACTGGAGCGCGTCGTCGTGGTTGTTCACGACCTCAACAAGCGCGTAGCGGGAGGGCAGGGCGAGGTATTCCTCGGGAGTCTTGCCCTTCTTCTGCTCTTCATAGCAGGCCTTGGCGGTGGCGAGGGAGTGGTTGCCGTCGCCGACCGCGAACAGCAGAGGAGCGACGCCGGAGACGCCGTACTTGCTCTTCATCGCCTCGTCGGTCGTGAGACCGGTCAGCGCGTCGGCGACTGCGTCGATCTGCTCGGCGGAGAGCTTGTAGCCCTTGATGTGGCCGCCGTTTTCCATCAGGTCGAAGTCATAGAGAGATTCCATCTTGCCGGCTGCGGCGGTCAGGGGCTCGATGACGGTCTTCTCGGGGTCGTCGATGAGCAGCATGACGTGGGGCAGCTCGATGGGGGCGTTGCGGCGCACGCGGGCACGCGGGGGGATACGGTCGAGCACGGTGCCCTCAGTTGCGCGGATCAGCGCGCCGGAGCCGGGGGTGAAGTCGTACTGGTCGAGGTCGACCATGCCGATGAGGCCGTGACGGATCTTGCCGTCGCTCTGGCCGCGCTCGATGTAGATGAGGGAGTCCTTGAGCGTCTCGAAGATGCCCTCTTCGAGATACTTGGTCATCGAGGCGTTGATGTCGGCGATGTACTCGTCGACATTGGGCGCCTTCAGGTTGGCCTCGGGCAGGATGAGGCGCAGGGTGGAAGGCGCGTCGCCGACGGTCTTCTCCACGCGCTCCCAGTACTCGGGCTCAGAGGTGAACTGGTCGCACGCGACGACCGCCCACTTGCTCATATCGACATCCTTCTTGGGCAGCAGAATGTCGGAAGGATAAAAGCCAAGTTTGGAAAACTTTTCGTTCATGGTGATTCCTCCGTTATTTTTTTCAGTGGAGCGCAAAACGCTCCACGATGCGATTGTAAAACAAATTATACAATAGCCCGCGCGGAAAAAGCAATGGAGAAAGTGAAAAAATGTCCAAAAGCGCTTTATTATAATAGAGTATCACGCGCCTTGCTCGCTTGACGAACGCTTTGCGGCATGATATTCTAACAATCTATGCGGAAAAATACAAAAGATTCAGGTGATGATTTTGGATAAACGCGCAGATCTGGGACACGGAAACGTCAGAAAGCTGCTCTTTTCGCTCTCCGTGCCGACGATCACCTCGCAGATCGTCAACATGCTCTATAATCTGGTCGACCGCGTGTTCATCGGCCACATGCAGCCCGCCGAGACGGTCGGCAAGCTCGCGCTTACGGGCGTCGGCGTGTGTCTGCCGATCATCATGGTCATCTCGGCGTTCGCATCGCTCATGGCCATCGGCGGCGCGCCGCGCGCCTCGATCGCCGAGGGTGCGGGTGAGAGCGAGAAGTCCGAGCGCATCATGGGCAACTGCCTGACGATGCTCATCATCACGGCGCTGGTGCTGACGGTGCTGTTCGAGACCTTCGCTGAGCCGCTTTTACTGATGTTCGGTGCGAGCGAGAACACCGTTGGCTATGCGCTCGACTATATGCGCATCTATGCCCTCGGCACGATCTTCGTCCAGCTGACGCTTGGCATGAACGCCTACATCACGGCGCAGGGCTTTGCCACCGTGAGCATGAAGACGGTGCTCATCGGCGCGCTCTTAAATACGGCGCTCGACCCGCTGTTCATCTTCGCGCTCGGCCTTGGCGTGCGCGGCGCGGCGCTGGCGACGGTAATTTCTCAGGCGGTGTCGGCTGTGTGGGTGATGACGTTCCTCACGGGCAGGAAGACGCGCTGGCGCTTGCAGAAAAAGAATCTTCGCGTGAGCGCGAAGATCGTGCTGCCGTGTATCGCGCTGGGCCTTTCTCCGTTTGTGATGCAGTCGACGGAGAGTTTGATCGCCATCTGCTTCAACTCCTCGCTTCTGCGCTACGGCAGCGACATGGCCGTCGGTACGATGACGGTGCTGACGAGCATCATGCAGTTTTCCAACATGCCGCTCCAGGGCTTGACGCAGGGCGCGCAGCCGATCGTGAGCTATAACTTTGGCGCAAAGAATGCCCAGCGCGTGCGTGACGCGTATTTCTGTCTGCTGCGCGCGTGCTTTACGTATTCGATGGCCATCTGGCTTTTGGTCGAGCTGTTTCCGCGCGTGTTCATTCTGATTTTCAACAGCGACCCGGCGTTTGTCGAATACGCGGCGTGGGCCGTGCGCATCTACATGGGGTGCAGCGGCATTTTCGGCATCCAGATCGCCTGCCAGCAGACGTTTGTGGCGCTCGGCAACGCGAAGACGTCGCTCTTTCTCGCCGTGTGGCGCAAGATTATCCTGCTGATCCCGCTCATCTATATCCTGCCGCACTTTTTCGCGGACAAGGCGTTCGCGGTGTTCCTCGCCGAGCCTGTGGCGGACTTCGGCGCGGTGGCGCTGACGAGCTTCACGTTCTACCGCCAGTTCCGCCGCTCAATGCGCGAGCTGGAGGGCGAGGAAGCGGCCGGGGAGCAATAAAGAAAATTTTCAACGCAAAAATAAAAGGAGAGGGAATGTCCTCTCCTTTTATTTTTACGCCTGGCCGCCGCTTTCCATCGGCTCTTTCTCGCGGAACAGCATCGTGATACACCAGATGCCGGCGAGGCCGACGAGCGTGTAGATC
>CAVFND010000167.1:0-4231 GCA_963623615.1 Oscillibacter sp. ER4
GCCAGAACAGCCTGTCCGTCAGTGCCCTTGAGAGCAACTTTGCCGCCCATGCCCGCGATGGGATTGACGATGAGGCCGAGTTTGATCTTAAGCGAGGCCATTCTGCTTCTTGTAGGCGCGCCAGGTCACGCACAGCTCGCGCCAATCCTTGATGTGGTCATTCTCCAGCTTGGAGATTGGTCCGGCATACGGGGCATTGAGCACAACTTCGGGCGTGGTGTACGCCTCGTTGCTGATCTGCACGAGTGCGTCGACGTACTCGTCGATATCCGCCTTGGAGTAGGACTCGGTCGGCTCCGGCGTGAACGGTTCGGGCACGATGAGCGGGTGATGGCTCGCGAAGAAGCGCTGGAAGCCGAAGTCGAGCAGATGACGGTTGACGTCCTCGGCGCTCACGCCGGTATCCTTGTAGAGCTTTTCAAAGCTGTAGCGCACCTGCTCGAGGCGGTGGGGTGCCTCCTCGGCCCAGGACATCGAAACGCCCTTGACCTCGGTGAGCATGCGCTTCATCATGTAGTTGTTGTTCAGGATGGCGGTCTCAGCAACGGTCTTCAGGCCGTCCTTGCCGAGGCTCATGATCCATGCGTAGGCACGCAGCACTGCGGCGAGGGAGCCGTGGAACTGACGGACCTTGCCGATGGAATACTCACCGTCGTAATCGGTGTAGTACTTCTTGCCGTCGAAACGGACGCGGGGGCGGGGCAGATACTTTTCAAGCTCTGCGCTCACGCACTGCGCTGCGCAGCCGGGACCCATGCAGCCGTGCGGAGAGGAGAAGGCCTTGTGCAGGTTGAAGTGGCACAGGTCCGCGCCGAGCTCCTTGGCGCGCACGATGCCGAACAGGCCGTTGTAGTCCGCCATATCGCACACGCACAGGCCGCCCGCCTCATGCACGATATCGACGAACTCGCGGATGATGGGGTTGAACACGCCTGTATCCTCGGGGTTCGTGATGAAGATACCGGCGGTCTTCTCGCTCACAGCGGCCTTCAGTGCTTCAATGCTGGGGTAACCGTTGGCCTCGGGATAGAGGCTGATAACCTCAAAGCCCTTGGTAGCGGGAGCGGCGGAGTCGATGGGGTGGGAGAGGATCGTGGTGATGATCTGGGTGCGCTGGTTCTCTTCACCGCGGTCACGGAAATACTGCTTCAGAACGGCAGCGTTGGCATAGATGCCCTGACCGCCGCCGCCGGGCTGGAAGGAGACGGCGTCGAGACCGGAGATCTCCTTCATGATCTGCTCGAAATCATAGATGAGCTTGAGCACGCCCTGACTGGTCTCATCGTCCTGATAGGGGTGCATCTCGGTAAACTTGTGGGAGCGGACGAACTGCTCGTTGATCTTGGGACTGTACTTCATCGTGCAGGTGCCGAGGCCGATATCGACGTTCAGGTCCTGGCCGATGGTCTCCTGCGACAGGCGCAGGAAGTGACGCAGCACCTGGGGCTGGGCCATCTCCGGAAGGTCGGGCTTCTGCTTACGCTTGAGGGACGCGGGCATAAGCTCGGAGACGTCGCCGGTGACCTTGGCGGCCTCCTCGGACACGTCGGGCACCAGAATGCCGCGGCTGCCGGGCACGCTCTGCTCATAAATGATGGATTCGTCCCACTGTGCTTCGTGGAAATTTCTCTTCTTCAGTTCAGACATGGTTTCTTCCCCCTCCCTTACAGAATCTCAGCGAGCGCATCGGCCAGCTTGTCGATATCGCTCAGCGCGGTCTTTTCGGTGACGCAGACCAGCATGGACTGGCCGAGCTGCGGCATCTCGCGGCTGAGATCATAGCCGCCGAAGATGTGCTTACTAAGCAGCGCCTTGTTGACTTCGGCGACGGTCTTGCCCGTGCCGTCGAAGTTCAGCACGAACTCCATGAAGCTGTGGCTGCCGGCATATGGCATCGTCACACCCTTGAGGCCGGCGAGCTTCTTCTGCGCGTAGTTGCTCTTGTAGAGGATGTTCTCGCCCAGCTCACGCATACCCTCGGGGCCCATCAGAGCGAGGTAGACCGCAGCGGTGACGGTCCACAGGCCCACGCAGGTACCGAGGTACTCAACGCCCTTGTCGCGGACGTAGTAGCTCGTGCGCTCGGGCAGGGCGCGGGAATAGCCGAACTGGCCCTTGGAGTTCTTGAAGATGTTATGCAGGTGATGCGGATAATTCATCACGTACTTTTCTTCCTGACGGGTGGCGAGGTAGCCGCCGAGACCGGCGCCGAAGCTCATGTGGATGCCGAGGGGTTGGATCTCGCCGCAGGAGATGTCCGCACCGTAGTCTGCGGGCGGCTCGGTGATACCGAGGGAGGAAGGATCGGCGTAAACGACATATTCCGCACCAACGGAGTGCGCCAGTTCGCCGATCTCCTTGCCCTGCTCTTCAAAGAAGCCGAGGAAGCAGGGGTTCTGGATGAAGACGGCAGCGACGTCGGAGTCGAGCTTGGCCTTGAGGTCCTCGAGGTCCATCTGGCCGTTCTCCTTGGCCTTGACGCCGATGAGCTGCATGCCCTCGCAGTAGCACTTCATCTGGGAGAGCAGGTTGGGGTTCATGTTCTCGGGCACGAGCGCTTTGCTGCGGCCGTTGATACGGCGGGACATCATCAGCGCCGTGGAGGCGGCCTGACCGCCGTCGTAGGTCGGGAAGCTGACGACATCAAGGTCAAGCAGCTCGCCCATCATGCTGGAGAACTCGAAAAACGCCTGGCACTTGCCGTGGTCGGCGTAGGTATCGCCGCTGTAGGCGGTGAGGAACTCGCTGCGGCCGTTGATCTCGTCGCAGATGGCGGGAACATAGTGGTCATAGCAGCCTGCGCCGAGGAAGCTGATGTTCTCTTCGCAGGTGGAGTCCTCAGCGAGGATGGAATTCATGTGCTTGCTCAGCTCCTGCTCAGTCGTGAAGGGAGCGGGAATGTCAAGCGGCTTTTTCATACGGACTTCGTCGGGAATGAAGGCGTAGATCTCCTCCACGCTCTTGGCCCCGATGAAATCCAGCATCTCTTTGCGGACAGCTTCATTGCTGTTCGGAATGTAAGGATACTGCATATCTGTTGCCTCCTGTTGTGTCATAATGTGATCGTTTGCGCTCAGGCGTGGAGAATATCGAAGGTCTCAGGCAGGGTGCTGCCGCCGTCGATCACCTGCTCCGTGCCGGTGATGTACTTGGAATCGTCGGACGCGAGGAACGCGACCAGATCGCCGATCTCTTCGATGTTGCACAGGCGCTTGAGGGGGATGAACGCGGCCATGTCGCGCATCGCGCTCTCGGGATCCTCCGGGCGGCTGTCGCGGCATACCTGCTCGACCTTCGGAGTGCGGACCCAGCCGGGAAGAACCGCGTTGACGGTGATGCCGTGGGGGCCGCCTTCATAGGCAAGCGCCTTCGTGAAGCCGAGGACCGCGCCCTTGGTCAGCGCGTAGGTGCTCTGGCCCTCATCGACGACCTTCACACCGGTGACAGAAGAGGTGTTGATGATACGGCCGTAGTTTGCCTTGAGCATGTAGGGCCACACGGCTCTCGCCACGTTCCACACGCCGAGGATGTTGACGCCGATGATAAAATCACGGGTCTTTGTGTCCATATCCTCGAACTTGACGCGGCGGTTGACGCCGGCGTTGTTGTGCAGGATGTCGATCTTGCCGTAGGTTTTGACCACGTCGTCGACAATCTGCTGCACCTGCTCAAGGTTGCTGACGTCGCACTTGCGGTAGTCGGTCTTCAGTCCGGCTTTCTTGAGCTCTTCGGCGGAAGCCTCGACGGCGTCCGTCAGGTCAACAAGGACAACGGTAGCGCCATGCTGGGCCAGAACTTTTGCGCAGCCAAAGCCGATGCCCTGAGCAGCGCCGGTGACGATTGCGATTTTTCCATCAAGATTTCCCATAGTCTTATTCTCCTTATACTGTATAAATTGATCGTTGTATCTCTCCATTGAGAGCATTAGCCTTACTAAAGGACACTTTAAGCCTGTTTGCCCTCTCCAATTGAAAAGTGCCTCTTTTATAGTAAGGATTATATAAGGACATCCCGCAATTGTAACCGACCAATCACAGAAAAAATAAACAACCAAATCATCTTTTTACTTAAAAATACGCGAAAACAGGAAGCACATCTCCCGCATTTTCGTGCGAAGGATGTGCTTCCTGCTTACGCTTGCTGTTCTCCGCACGCTATATCATCACGTCGACCTTGAGCTGGGAAAACTCTCGGACGGCTTTTGCGAATTACCTCTCATGAAGAGACTATC
>CAVFND010000168.1:0-4220 GCA_963623615.1 Oscillibacter sp. ER4
GGGAAGCGGTTATCCGCTTCCCTTTTTATTTTGCCAACGAAAACTTTACACTAACTCGCGCCCGGAAAATATCGGAAACGGGCGAATGTCACACCGCGATGTAGGCCTGCGCCGCGTAGCCGAGCTGATTGTCATAGCCGACAGAGTACCAGCCCTGATAGCTGCCGTAGACCTGCACGCTCTCTCCGTTCGGGATGCTGTCGACCACTTTCCCGTCGATACCGGGGTAGCTTCGCAGGCGCAGGGCCGAGCCCTCGGTCGTGACGACGCCCGTGCGCACAAGCTGCGGGTAGATGAACGGCAGGCCGAAATACTCTGCCAGCCCCCGCGCGATGGCCTGCGCCGCGCCGTCGAGGTTGTTCTGGATCCAGCGCGCGTCGTCGTAGTTGTCGTGATACCCAAGCTCGATGAGATTCGCGGGATACTTGGGCCGCCGCACCTCGCCGAGCGTCGTGGTCGCCCGCGTCGTCACCCTGGCGGGCAGCGGGTAGACCTCGCGTAGCTGCGCGGCGAAGAGTTCGGCGGCGCGCTTTCCGTCGCTGCTCGTGGGATAGTAGAAGACGACGATACCGCGGTTCTTCCCCGCCTGCCCCTCGCCCGAGGCGTTGGAGTGCAGGGCGAGGTAAAAGTCAAAGCCGCCGAGGCTGTTCGCCTGCGCGATGGACGAGGCGGCGGTCATCTCCGGCGTATTGCGCACAAAGGAGATGGTGTTTGCGTAAAGGTACGGCTCAAGCGCGTCGGCCAGCAGATTCATCCAGTATTCCTCGCTGCCGCTGCCATCGACATACGGGTTCCAATCCTGCGTGGAGGGGCTCAAATAAATTCTGGGCATGTGCAAAACCTCCCGTCGCTTCCACCCTATGCGCGGAAAACGGCGCGCATGCAAAAAAAGAGGCCGCCGAAGCGGTCTCTTTTTTTGATTGGTATGCTTTGCGTTACACGGACGCAGCCGCCTTGTCCTTCTTGTTCTCGATACGCTGGAGAACGAGGACAACGATCAGGACTGCAAGACCGGCAAGGTCGCTGACCGTGCCGGGGATGACCATCAGCAGGCCGCCGGCGACCAGTGCGATGCGGCTGATCCACTTCATGTCGCGGATCAGATAGCCCATCAGGCCTGCGGCGATGGACGCCATGCCGAGCGCCGCAGAGATAACAATGGAGGCGACGCTCAGGAAGTTGACCTCGTTGCCGATGAAGATCAGGGCGTTGTTGTAAGCGAAGATGTAGGGGATGATGAACGCCGCGATGGCGAGACGGGTCGCGTTCCAGGCGGTCTTCATCGGGGGAGCCTTGGCGATGGCGGAGCCGGCGTAGGCGGCCAGCGCGACGGGCGGGGTGATATCTGCGACGATACCGAAGTAGAAGCAGAACATGTGGGCAGCCATCAGGTTGAGACCCATGCCGGAGGCAAGGATCGGCGCGCAGGTGGTCGCCATGATGATGTAGTTCGCGGTGGTGGGAACACCCATGCCGAGCACGATGCAGCAGAACATCGTCAGCACGAGAGCGATGATCAGGTGACCGTTGGACAGACCGACGATCGCGCCGATGAGCACCTGGCCGAGACCGGTCATGGTGACGACGCCGGCGATGATACCGGCCATACCGCAGGCGATACCGACGCTCAGGCAGTTCTTGCCGCCGTTTTCAAAGGCGTCGACGATGGCGGGCAGGCTCTTGACGTTGGGCTTGCTGATGGCGTAGTTGACGACCATGAGCGCAAACGCGATAGCAAGGCACAGCGTGGCGCCGTGCTCACCCATGAAGGTGCCCGGCTCGAAGCTGCGGCTCATAAGCGTCATGAACAGAAGCGGGATCAGGGGGATCGCCATGATGAGCTTCTTCTTGCCCTCTTCACGGCTGATCATGGCGACGACTACGCAGTAGAGGGTCGCGTACACGGCGGCGGTGGCCATCGTGAAGCCGATCATGATCATATAGACCAGAACGACCAGCGGGAGGATGAGGTAGATCTGCGGGAGCAGGATCTTCCACTTGGGGAGCTCTTCGCGGGGCAGGCCCTTGAGGCCGAGCTTCTTGGCCTTGAAGTGCACGCCGAGGAAGATGCCGAGGAAGTACAGGAACGCGGGCAGGATCGCACGCACGATGATATCGGCATAGGGAACGCCGACCATCTCCGCCATCAGGAACGCCGCGGCGCCCATAATCGGGGGCATGATCTGACCGCCGGTGGAGGCGGCAGCCTCGACCGCGCCGGCGAACTCCGGAGGATAGCCGGTCTTCTTCATCATCGGGATGGTGACGGAACCGGTGGTAACGGTGTTACCGACGGAGGAGCCGGAGACCATGCCGCAGAGGGCGGAGGAAACGACCGCGACCTTTGCAGGACCGCCGCTCGCCCAGCCGACCAGCGCGTTCGCGCAGTCGATGAAGAAGTTTGCAACACCCGTGGCCTCGAGGAAGGCGCCGAAGATGACGAACAGCGCGATGTAGGTCGAGCAGACGCCGATTGGGGTGCCGAGGATACCGGTGGTGGTGTAGAAGAGGTTATACGTGACGGTCTTCAAGTCCTTGCCCGCGCCGACGAAGGCGTAGAGCACGAACACGGCCGCCACACAGATGATTGGCATACCGACCACGCGGCGGCAGCACTCGACGAGGATCAACGTGCCGACGATCGCAAATACGATCAGAAGAGGGATGGAAACGCTGCCGATGTGTACGACGAAGACCCTCTGGATTCGCGTACCGGCAGACACGATTTTTTCAAGATTTAAGGGGTAGAAGAAGAAACAGAATGCGCCGACTGCCGCCATGACGATATCGTACCAAGGCATGTAGTTGACTTTCTGAGAACCCTTCTTGATGGGGTAGTAGATGAACACGAGAATGATGACCAGACCGAGGAAGAGCGGACGGCGCGCACGCTCGTCCATCTTGATCCACATGTTCATCACGATCAGGAAAATACCGAAAGCAGCCGTGAAGAAACGCAGGAACTTTTTGGGCCTACCCTCCCAGACGCGCGTGTTCGACTCACGGTCGTACTTTTTCATGATCGCGTCAACGTCTTCCATCGTGCCGACGTCGGCGCCTACTGCAGCATTGTTGAGCTTTTCGTTTTCAGCCATGATGCAATTCCTCCTAATTCTATTTGAGAGCGTCCGTGCGCTCAGACGAGCCAGAATTCGTAATTAAAACGCACAGGCGCGTTTTTTCCACACAAATCACGCAGACTGACATCCTCGCCGTTCACATTGAGCACATGGTCGGAGACCGTGCCGACAATGTAACCGACGTTCGTTCTGTCCTGATGGATGTTTCGGATGACCATTGCCCAGCCCTTGTAGTCAGGGCGGTCCACATAGACCTTGTCGAGCGTTTCGCCGGGGTTTAACTCCGTCTGCACGCCTGCGCCAAAGGAGCAATAGGTCGTCTCCTCCACATAGATCGTTTTGTTTTCGATCTCGTAGGTATCGGTCAGGGGGTATTTGTTCACGGAATGGATAAAGGTTACGGAAAACCGGTCTCCCTCGCCCATTTTGTACCGGGCGTAGACCTCGCCGGTGTCGCGGTTGCGCAGTGTCAGGTAGTATCCGGTGCGAGGAAGAAGCACAGCGACCGCTGCAATAATCGTTATTATTGCAGCGGCCGCAATTATGTATTTCCGCAGATGAGAATTCACGTCAATACACGGTAGCGATCCTGCTTACAGGACGCCAACTTCCTTGTAGTACTTCTCAGCACCGGGATGCATGGTGACAGTAGCGCCAGAGGAAGCAGCCTCGGGATCGAGGAAGCCGAACTTGGCGTGGCCTTCGGTCAGAGCGTCCTTGTTGTCGAACATGGCCTTGACGAACTCATAAACGACATCCTCGCTCAGATCCTCGGAAGCGACGAGAGTAGCCTGGATGGCGACGCAGGTGACGTCGGAATCCTGACCGGTGTAAGTACCGGCAGCCAGGTCGTCACGGATCAGGAACGGATAGGCCTCCTGGATGGCGGCGAGCTCATCGTCGCTCAGGGAGACGAGGTTGAGGGTGTTGGTGGTAGCATAGTCGACGATAGCGGTCGTGGGAGCACCGGCGACGGTAAAGGCGGCATCGATCTTGCCGTCCTTGAGCTGGTCAACGCCATCCTGGAAGGAGCCGTTCACCGCATTGACGTCGTCCTTGGTCAGGCCAGCAGCGCTGAGGACCTGCCAGGCGTTGATCTCGGTGCCGGAACCAACATCACCGACGCAGACGGTCTTGCCC
>CAVFND010000169.1:0-4216 GCA_963623615.1 Oscillibacter sp. ER4
GCACGCGCTGCGCAATCGGGTGCGGTGTACATGGCTTCGCCATGAATCCCTACGTTTCGTGACAACCTTCAACCGAGCCTTACTATCGTGAGGCGCGTGTGACGCTACCCCGGCGGCAGACTGCTTGCCGAATGCGGCATTGCTGGCGCTCGCCGCATTGTGAAGTGCTCCGGTAGACGGAAATTCGTCCGCACTCCTACAAGATGAGCAGAGCGGCAGCGGATAATAGAAGCAAACCAAATCGTCTATCAATGCTAAACGCGGCAACGCCGCGCGCAGGCATTCCCATTCCGGAGGCATCAAGGTCATTCAAGCACCAGACTGCCAATCAAAGTCCTTTCTCTTGGGGAGTGTAAGGGGGGATATTCTCTTTCTGCGGAAAGAGAATATCCCCCCTTAGTGCTGCGGCGCGCACGCCGCATATCCCTCCGCGCCGTGCGCGGAAAGAAGTCTTCGCCCTTTAGGCGAAAAAAGAGCCGTCCTTTCGGACAGCTCTTTTCAAATCTTTGTTCCTTATTCGGTGACGAAGGGGAGCAGGGCGATCTGACGGGCGCGCTTGATGGCCTCGGTCAGCTGACGCTGATGCATCGCGCAGGTACCGGTGGTTCTGCGGGGCAGGATCTTCGAACGCTCGGAGATGAAGCGGCGCAGCTTGGCGGCGTCCTTATAGTCGATATACTCGCACTTGTCAACGCAGAACTGGCACACCTTTTTGCGCTTGCGGTTCGGGCCGCCGGCGCGAGGGGCTCTGTTTTCGCGTTCCATAGCCATGGATGATTCCTCCTTATCAGAATTGGGGCTTTCGTACCCACATTAGAACGGCAGCTCGCCGTCCTCTTCAATTTCGGCAAAGCCGCCGCTCGCAGGAGCGGTGTAGCTTTCGGCGGGAGAGCCGTAAGCGGGGGGCGCGTAATCGCCGCCCGACTGGCTGTCGCGCTTGCTGTCGCCGAAATAAATGTTGTCGGCAACCACTTCCGCGCTGCGGCGGTTGTTGCCATCCTTGTCTTTCCAGTCGCGGATCTGTAATCTGCCCTCGACCACGGCCATGCGGCCCTTGGTGAAGTACTGGCAGACGAACTCTGCGGTCTGGCGCCAAGCGACTACGTCGATGAAATCGGTGGCCTTCTCGCCGCTCTCGCGGCTCTTGAAGTCGCGGTCGACCGCGACAGAGAAGGACGTCACCGCCGTGCCGTTCTGCGTGCGGCGCAGCTCGGGATCACGGGTGAGTCGACCCATGATGACGATACGGTTCAACATAGCGCTGCCCTCCTTATTCGCCCTTGCAGACGATCATGGAGCGGATGATACCATCGGTAATGCCGAGGATACGGTCCAATTCCTTGGGGAAATCGGGCGCGCTCGTGAAGGAGATCAGAACATAGTAGCCTTCGGTGATGTAGTTGATGGCGTAGGCCAGCTTGCGCTTGCCCCACTCCTCAACCTCCATAGCCGTGCTGTTCTGCTCCACGAGGGTCTTGAACTTTTCGGTCAGAGCGGCGACCTGCTCTTCGGGCAGTCTGCCGTCCATGATGAAAACGACCTCATAGTTTGCGGAAATCTTAGCCATTCTTGGTTGCACCTCCTTTTGGACTGATGGCCCACATGGGTTCATGTGAGCAAGGATTTGCCTGTAATGCATATTACAAGCCTTACTATTATATAAAACTTTTTCGTAAAGTCAAGCAATTTTTCAAAAATCCCGTCCCTTTTGCGTGGAAAAATCAGACTTTCCATATTTTTCCGCCGTGAGAGCGGGCACATTGCTTGCAATCAGGCGGAAATTCGTGTAAAATTGTCGACAGAGTTTACCAAAGGAGCGATACACCATGAAGAAATTTTTCGCCGCGGCGCTGGTAGTAAGCATGCTGACCGTCCTTTTGAGCGGCTGCATGTGCCAGGTCGCCGATACGACGTTCCAGTTTGACGGCAGCGGCAAGGTCGAGGCCAAGTTCGGCTTTTCCGAGGAAATGGTCAACGCGCTCGACATGCGCGCCGAGATGACCGAAAACGACTTTTCCTACTTCCGCTACAACGGCCACGGCTACTACGGCGACCAGGCGAGCGAATCGTTCGCTGACGCCGATGAATTCAATCATATCTTTGCTGACGTCTCGTCGGAGATCGCCGATGTGAGCGAGGCCGCCACGCCCGGCAAGGTGACGCTCTCCGTTGCCGGCGACGGCGGCCTGACGCTGACGGTGCAGAACAGCCAGAACGACCGCCGCGCCGCGATCAAAAAGGCGCTCGCCGCCGAGCTGCCCGACTACTCCGACGCGCAGATCGACGCGCTGCTTGAGGACATGGTGATGACCTACCGCTTCGTCTTCCCCGAAGCGCTTGTGGACTACAACGACGGCGACGGCGTCACGGTGGAGGAAAACGTCGTCACGATCGACTACCTCACGCTGAACGCCGGTACGTACCGCTTCACGACCTCTGAGACCGAGAGCCTGCACCAGCGCCAGCTTGGCACTGTGACGCAGGAGAGCATTCCCGCGAGCGGCACGGCCTATATGCGCCGCCAGACCATCGAGCTCGACGGCAAGGATGTCACGCTCCAGACCTACGCGCTGCCCGGCAGCAACGGCGGCGAGACGAATTACGTCCGCCTGCGCGATATCGCCTCGCTCCTGAACGGCACGAGCGCGCAGTTCGGCGTGGACTGGGACGGCGATGTCATCATCGTACCGGATGAAGCCTACAAATCCAACGGTACAGAGCTCAAGGTGCCGTTTTCCGGCGACCGCCATTATCAGAAGGCCGACGCCAAGACCGTGATCTACGGCGAGAGCATCCCGTTCACCGCGATTTTGCTGACCGACGATCAGGGCGGCGGCTACACGTACTACAAGCTGCGCGACCTCGGCAAGGTACTGAACTTCAACGTCGGCTGGTCGAACAGCCGCGGGATCTATATTGAGAGCAACCACGCATACGAAGGCTAAAGCCTTCAAAAAAGCGGCCCAAAGGCCGCTTTTTTGAGTGGAGATTTACAGCCCGCGGCAGCGCACGCGCCGTAGGCGCGCACGTTTGCGGGCTGCGAAGTGTAAATTCCAACGCACATGTCGTTGGAATTTACGATTAAAATTATTTGCGCCGTGCGCGGCGCAAAGTCTGCGACGCTTTTGGATGCTTTCTTAAACAAAAAAGAGGACTTCCGTTCGGAAGTCCTCTTTTTTGACTCAGTTGAGCTTGAGGTGTTTTTGCATGACGCCGAGGAGGGGGATGCCGAGGACGTAGCAGGCGATGGCTTCGCCGAGGCCGACGGTAAGGGCGTTGTAGAAGAACGCGGGCGGGAAGCCGTTGCCGACGCCAGTCTCCTCCCACGCGATCAGCGCGCCGACGAGGATAGCGTTGCAGAGCACGGGCGGCAGCGCCGCGGTCCACTTATTGCGGCAGCGGGTGGTGAGGAGCGCTGCGAGCAGCGTGGCCGCCGAGCCGACGATCATGTCGAGCGGGCCGTAGGGGCTCAGGATGTTCGAGAGCACACAGCCGATAAACAATCCCCAGCTCGCCTCGGGCATCAGAAACGGCAGGACCGTCATCGCCTCGGAAAAGCGGAGCTGGATGGGGCCGTAGGCAAGGTTCAGTGCGTTGGAGAGCATCGTCAGCGCGACGTAGATGGCCGCGATGAGCGCGCAGCGGGTGAGCTTTTTGGTATCAAAGTGCATAGGCGGGGTCCCTTTCTGAAATCATGCGGGCGGTGGGCGGAAAATGAAATGAAAAATTGCGTGGGCGGCCAGCAGGCCGCCCGCAGCGTTTTTACAGAAGCTCGGTCAGGTGCAGGTGCTTGACGACCTCGGCGCAGCGGGGGCAGAGGCCCTCGTCGTTCGCCTCGAGCGAGTGCTTCCAGCAGCGCGGGCACTTCGTACCGGCGGCGTTATCGACCTTGACGGCGAGCGCGTCGCCAACGGCCAGCTCCACCTTGGAGACGATGAAGATGTCGGCCAGCGCCTCGGGGTTCTCGTCGGCGAAGAAGCGGTCGCTCTCGGGCACGGTCAGGTGCACGTCGGCCTCAAGGCTCTTGCCGATGACCTTGGCCGCGCGCGCCTCTTCGAGCGCGCCGTTGACCACGGTGCGCACCTCGATGATGCGGTCCCAGCGCGCCATGGTCTCGCTGTCGAGCGCGTAGGCGGTGAAGGGCTTGTTCATCTCGTTGAGTACGACGTTGCGTGCGTCGTCCTCGCCGGTGTGCGGCATGGCAAGCCAGATCTCG
>CAVFND010000170.1:0-4205 GCA_963623615.1 Oscillibacter sp. ER4
AAAAAAATAAGTGCGTCGGAGCTGATTAGCTCTTTCGCACTTAATAATAAACGGCGCGTCGCACGGAGATTTTTTCAAAACTCTCTTGACATTTCGACACCGAGCAGTTATACTTGAGCAGCCGCTTTGAATGGGCTTAAAGTTTCGGAAGGTTTCGAGACTTTTCGAACGCCCCCGACAGCGAGTCCGTAATTAAGGAAAGAGGTGCAAGCAATGCAAGCGATCATCGTTACCGGCGGTAAGCAGTATGTTGTGAACGAGGGCGACACCCTGTTCGTCGAGAAGCTCCCCGTCGAGGCGGGCGACGCCGTTACCTTCGATCAGGTTCTGGCGATCGTTGACGGTGAAAACACCAAATTCGGCACTCCCGTGGTGGAGGGCGCGAAGGTGGAGGCCACCGTCGTCAAGAAAGGCAAGGGCAAGAAGGTCCGTGTCTACAAGTACAAGGCCAAGAAGGGCTATCACAAGCGTCAGGGTCATCGTCAGCCTTATACCAAGGTTGAGATCGGCAAGATCTCCGTCTAAGGCATGACCACTGTTACATTCCTCACTGAGGGGAAACGCATCATCGGTTTTGATGCCAAGGGTCACAGCGGTTACAGCGAAGAAGGCAGCGATATCGTCTGCGCGGCAGTCACAAGTGCGGTTCGCCTTGTGGAAAGCACCGTGAACGATGTTTTAGGTCTCGCTGCTTCCGTTAAGGTTCATGAACGCTCCGGCGCTGTGGAATTCCGGCTCCCCGGCGGTCTTTCCGCCACGAACGAGAGCACCTGTCAGGCCCTTTTAACGGGTTTGATGCTGCTCTTTTCCGAGCTGCACAGCGAATATCCGGACAATATCGAAGTCATGGAGGCGTAAGTCTCCTGTTCCGATCATCTTACAGAAAGGATGGCAAATCACCATGCTGAACATCGGTCTTCAGTTTTTCGCCCACAAGAAGGGCGGCGGCTCCACGAAGAACGGCCGCGACTCTAACGCCAAGCGCCTTGGTCCCAAGCGCGCTGACGGTCAGTTCGTTCTCGCCGGCAACATTCTTGTGCGCCAGCGCGGCACCCACATCCATCCGGGCGTCAATGTCGGTATCGGCTCTGACGATACTCTCTACGCCAAGGAGAGCGGCGTGCTCCGTTTTGAGCGTCTCGGCAAGGATCGTAAGCAGGCTTCTGTTTACCCCGCTGAGTAATTGCACAATGAAGAGCCTCGAGCGAATGCTCGGGGCTCTTTTCTTTATTTTTTCCGCAGGAGGTCACTTTTCATGCTCAAGGCAGTTTTGATGGATATCGACGACACACTGCTCAACTTCGGCAAATGCGCCGAGCAGGCCATGCGCATCGGCTTTGCCGAATGGGGTCTCCCCTTCGACGGTTCCACTTACAAAACGTTCATGCGCGTCAATGACGGGCTCTGGCTCATGATTGAGCGCGGCGAGCTCACGACGCAGCAGCTTTTTGAATTCCGCTGGAACCGCATTTTCGACGCCCTTGGCATCCAGGCCGACGGCGCCGCGTTTGAAAGGCGGTTTTTAGACCTCCTCTACGAAACGGCCATCCCCGTCGACGGTGCGGACGATATCTGCCGCTATCTCAAGGAAAAGTATATCCTCTGCGCCGCAAGCAACGCCTTCCACGACCAGCAGCTCAACCGGCTTGAAATGGCAGGGCTTCTTCCTTATTTCGACCATGTGTTCGTTTCGGAATCGCTCGGCTACCGAAAACCCGAAAAGGCGTTTTTCGATGCCTGCCTCGCTTCCCTGCCCGATATTGCCGCGAGCGAGTGCATCATGATCGGCGACTCGCTGACCGCCGACATCGCCGGCGGCAAAAACGCGGGCATGAAAACGATCTGGTACAACCACGCACACCGCTCCGTTCCGGAGCACTGCGAGGCCGACCAGATCGTCGATTCGCTGTCAGAACTGAAAAGTCTGCTGTAATTTAAGAGATCGCTTCCGCGCCGACGCTGTATTCCCAGCCACTGTCGCTGCGGGACGCTGTACAATTCGTAAAGTAATACGCACCGAGCGGCGAGCGCCACTTTTCGGCGCTGAAGCAGACGGATGCGTCGTTTTCCTGCGTCTCATCGGGCGTGATGGTGAAGAGCAGGCCGTTCGTGAACGAATAGGCTGTGCTGCCGCCCTCCAGCTTTTCACCCGTGAGGTAGCCCTCCTCGCGCAGCTCGTCGAACGTCATCGTCAGGCCCTGCACGCCGTGCTTCTGCGCGAACACGCAGGCGACTGCCGCCTTTTCGCCCGCGGTCAGCCCGCCGGGCGCTTTGCTCAGATCGACGCTCACGACCTCCGCGCCGCCGTTGAGCCCATCGTCCGTATTCCACAGGTCCTCAAGTACCTGCAAGTAAAGGCCGCAGAGGTCATACTGTGCATCGTTCTCGCGCGAGAGCGACACGGCGACCACCTGTGCAAACTGCGCGGGATAGGTCTCCTGCACGCCGCCGGTGTACCAGACCTCGGCGCTCATGCCGCTTTCGATCTCGGAAGCGGACACGCTGCTGCCGTCCAGGTACAGCGTCACGCCGTCGAGCGGCAGTGCGTAGACCTCCGTCTCCCCCGCTAAAATGAGCGTGCCGTTTTCGCCGTCGCCCACGACGCGCAGCGTCATCGTGTCCGCGCCGGCGTACTGCGGCTCGGGGTCAGGGCTGTCATTTCCGTCTTCGTTATCGCGCCCGCCCTTCGTGCAGGCCAAAAACGCCGCCGTCACGGCGACAACCATCATCAATGCAAGCAGTCTTTTCAAGGTTTCCGCTTCCTTTCCCGTTGTGTCTTTTTCTTTGACGAAAGGGAGCGCAAAAAAGTTCCCAACTTTTTTCGATTTTTTCTTTTTTGTGAAACGTCCCGTTTCCGGTGAAAAAGAGCGTTGCTCGTTCGTTGACTTTTCGGTCAAAATATGATGTAATAAACTATCTTTATTTTGATTCCACTTCAGGAGGTCATCTATGTCCATCGACATGAAGTATTTTGAGGAAATGGAAGCGAAGATTCCGCACGGCAAGGTGCGCACGCGCTTCGCCCCCTCCCCCACGGGCTATATGCACGTGGGCAACCTGCGCACCGCGCTCTATACCTATCTGATAGCAAAGCATGATCCGAACGGAGTATTTATACTGCGTATTGAGGACACGGATCAGTCACGTCAGGTTGAGGGGGCGACTGAGGTTATATATCGCACACTTGAAGAGTGTAAGCTTAAGCATGATGAGGGACCGGATATCGGAGGTCCGGTAGGTCCGTATATCCAGACCGAGCGCCGCGATATGTATAAGAAGTACGCCAAGATGCTGGTATCCCGCGGACATGCGTATTACTGCTTCTGCGACAAGACGGAGTCCGAGGAGGACAGCGGTGAGTTTGAGAGAGAGGACTGCCCATGCCGCAACCTGCCTCTTGAGGAGGCACTTAAGCGCGCAGAGAGCGAGCCTTATGTTATAAGACAGAGGATTCCGCATGAGGGTACTACAACATTCCATGATGCATCCTTCGGCGATATCACTGTGCCGAACGATTCACTTGATGACCAGGTGCTGCTTAAGCGTGACGGCCTTCCAACCTATAACTTCGCCAATTTTGTAGATGACCATCTCATGGGCATTACGCACGTTGTACGAGGCAGTGAGTATCTGTCCTCCGCACCGAAGTACAATCTTCTCTATGAGGGCTTTGGCTGGGAGATACCTGAGTATGTACACTGCTCGCCGGTTATGCGTGACCAGCAGCATAAGATGTCCAAGCGTCACGGCGATCCTTCATATGAGGATCTTAAGGCGGAGGGCTTCCTCACAGAGGCAATACTTAATTATGTGGCACTCTTAGGCTGGTCTCCGAGAGGTGAGCTTGCAGAGACAGAGTTCTTCACACTCGAGGAGCTTGCAAAGGCCTTTGACATTGAGGGCATCTCAAAGTCACCGGCAATCTTCGATATAGAGAAGCTTAAGTACTTCAATGCTCATTATATCAGGGAAATGTCTCCGGCAGACTTTGCCAAGGCTGCCGAGCCTTATATCAGGCAGGCTGTAAAGAATGAGAGCTATTCTGTGGCTAAGATTGCAGCTATACTGCAGAATCGCTGCGAGAAGCTTACGGATATACCTGAGAAGCTTGATTTCTTTGATGAGCTTCCGGAGTATGATATTGAGTGCTATACCAACAAGAAGTCCAAGACTAATGCAGAGGTATCACTCAGCATGCTTAATGC
>CAVFND010000171.1:0-4198 GCA_963623615.1 Oscillibacter sp. ER4
GGGCAGTCCCGTGACGCACGGGACATAACTTCCGCGCAAAGCGCGGCTATACAACTTGCCCATCGGCAATGTGGAACACTTTTCCACTTAAAAGTGTCCCCAACCGGTCCTCTTCACAGCACGTGATAAACACCTGCCCGCCGAGGATGCGGTTCAAGACGTATTCCTGCCGCCGCGGGTCCAGCTCGGACAAAACGTCGTCGAGCAGCAGCAGCGGCGTGCGGGACGTGATCTCGCGGTAGATCTCCCGCTCGGCGAGCTTGAACGCGAGTGCCGCCGTGCGGGTCTGGCCCTGGGACGAAAACTGCCTTGCGTTCACGCCGCCGATCGTCACGGCGATGTCATCCTTATGCGGGCCCGAAAGGCACATTCTTGACGCCCGTTCCGCGTGTGCGTGCGACGATTGATGCGCGCGCAGCTGCTCGTAGATGGTTTCGATCGGCGCGAGCGGGTCGGTGATGGTCGAGACCGTATGATATTCGATGCCCAGCTCTTCCCGTCCGCCGGAGCATTCGCGGTGCGCGATGCCCGCATACTCTTTTAATCGCTCGCAGAACCGCGCGCGGTAGTAGATGATGACAGCTCCGCTCTGTGCCATGCGCAGATCAAATTCCGGCAGCGTGTCCAAAAGCGACGGATATTCCTCGCTGTCGCGCAAAATGCGCGTTTTATGCTCGTAAGCGCGGTGATAGTCGCTGAGCGCCTGCGCGTAGCGCGCGCGCAGCTGGCAGAGCGCGTCATCCATGAATTTACGCCGCGCCGCCGCGCCGTCGCGAATGAGTAATAAATCTTCCGGACAAAAGTAGACCGCGCCGAGCACGTCGCTGAGGTCGCACCCCTTTTTTGCGGGCACTTTATTGATGAGAATTTTTCGTCTTCTCCCCGCGGCGAGCGCGATCTCGAGCAGAAAATCGCGATTTCTTGCAAACGCGTTCGCCTTGATGGAGCATTCGCCCTTGCCGAACGAAATGAGTTCCTTTTCCGCCCTTGCACGCGGCGAGCGGGCGGACGAGAGATAAACGATGGCTTCGAGCAGATTCGTCTTTCCCTGCGCGTTCTCGCCGACGATGACGTTGCAGTCCGGCGCGAACGTGACGTTCAGCGCGTCGTAATTGCGAAAGTTCCGCAGCTCCAGCGCGTCAATCCGCATAGGAGACCGTCAGCTCTTTGCCGTCGAAGGCGACCGTATCGCCCGGGCGAATTTTCTTGCCGCGCATCGTGCAGACCTCGCCGTTGACCGAAACGTCGCCGTTCTGGATGACGATCTTCGCCTCGCCGCCCGTGCCGACTAAATTTGCCAGCTTCAAGAGGTCCTGCAATTTGATAAATTCCGTGGTGATGGTGATGTCAGTCATAAAAAGTCCTTTACCAAGTGATTCCAATCAGGAATCGTTGCACTATATGATACGATATGGATTCAGTTTTTTCTCTCAGTTCGCCTTCAGGCGCACGGGCAGCACCATGTAGAGAAAGTTCTCTTCGCCCTCGACCGGCACGATGATGGCCGGCGAAATGCCGGTGTTGAGCTCCATTTTCACGGTGTCGGCGGGCGCGTAGCGCAGCGCGTCCATGAGATAGCGGTTGTTGAAGCCGATTTCAAGGCCCTGCCCGTCGCCCGCGATGCGGCAGACGTCCTTCGCGTCGCCGTTGGCGGTCTTGGCGGACATCGTCACCTTGTCCTCGCCGAACTGGCAGCGCACGGGGCTCTTGAGTTTTTCGCTGATGACGACGCTCACGCGCTCGAGGCTCTGGAGCATCGTCTTCGTGTCGACGACGACGTTGATGGGGTTTCTGCGCGGGATGGCGTTCTTATAATCGAGGAATTCGCCCTCGAGGCGGCGGCAGATGAGCTCGGTTTCGCCGACCTCAAACAAAATGTGGCGCTGGCCGAGCGTAATGGTTACGACCTCGTCGATTTCCTCGCAGATGCGCTCGACTTCGTTGAGCGCTGTACCGGGCGCAACGAACGAAAACGCGCCGCCCTCGATCTTTTCAAGCGCTTCCTTGCGGAGCGCAAGGCGGAAGCCGTCGACGGAAACGACGGTCAGTCCCTCGGCGGACACCTCGAACAGCGAGCCCATGTGAACGGGGCGCGCCTCGTTCGTCGAAACGGCAAAGCTCGTCTGCTGGATCATGGACTTGAGCGTCTTTTCCGCGATCTGGACGGCGTATTTCTCCTCGACCTCGGGCAATTCCGGGAAGTCGGCGGCGGAGAGGCCCATAATGTCGAAATACGCGTCGCCGCAGGTCAGGTGGATCAAAAATTTGTCGTTCGCGGTGAAGGTCACGACGTCGTCGGGAAGTCTTCTTAAAATTTCACCGATCAGGCGTGCGTTGACGACCAGCTCGCCGGACTCTTCGACGTCCGCCGCGAACTTCGTGCGGATGCCGGTCTGCATATTGTAGCCCGAAACGGTCAGGCTCTCGCTGCCGCAGGTCAGCAGCAGTCCTTCGAGCGCAGGGATGGAGCTTTTCGCCGCGACGGCGCGGGAGGCGGTATTGACTGCGTTTTGCAGCAGCAGCTTTTCGCAGGAAAATTTCATAGCGGCGTTCCTTTCGTAAAACGGGTGATTTTTTCTCAAAAAAAAAAAAAAAAGGATAGTTTTTAGAAATAGCAGCAGTAGAGGCGCAAAAATGTGGAAAACCCAATTTTTGCCCGAAATGACAGGGAAAATTTATCCCTCATGGGTTGTTGAAAAGTTCTACCACTTTCCACATCCAAAATTCTGAAAAAATGTTTCCACAGCTTCCCTCTGCACAACCCTGTGGATAATGTGGAAAACTTTGTTATCTCTTGGAGTTGATGTTGATGGTGATCTCCTTGATCGTCTGGTTGAAAACAGGGTCGGATTTCATCTTCTTTTCGATCTGCTCGAGCGAGTGAAGCACGGTCGTGTGGTCGCGCTTTCCGAACTCGCGGCCGATGTCCGGCGTCGAGAGATTCGTCATGCGGCGGACAAGGTACATCGCGGCCTGACGGGCGTTGACGGCCTCGCGGCTTCGCGACGGGCCCTTGATGACCTCTTCATCAATGCCAAAGTAGCGCGACGTCTCGGTGATGATCATCGCGGCCGTGGGGGCGAGGTTCGCGTTCTTTTTCATAAAGTCCTCGACCGCGCGGTGCGCGGCGTCGGCGTCCATCTCGCGCCCGATGAGGTCGCGGTAAGCCAAAATCTTGTTCATCGTGCCCTCGAGCTGGCGGACGTTGGACGTGACATTCTCGGCGATGTAGCGTGCGATGTCGTCGTCGATGACGGTGCCCCACTGCGCGGCCTTGTTTTTCACGATGGCAAGGCGCGTTTCAAAATCGGGCGGCTGCACGTCGACAAGGAGGCCCCATTCAAAGCGCGTGCGCAGACGGTCGTCGAGCAGGTGCATATCAGAGGGCGGGCGATCGGACGTCAGGACGATCTGGCGTCCCGCCTCGTAGAGCGTGTTGAACGTATGGAAAAATTCGTTCTGCACCTGCTCCTTGCCCGCGACGAACTGCACGTCGTCCACGAGCAGCAAATCGGCGTCGCGATACTTCGCGCGGAACTCGCTGCCGCGGCCCGCGCGCACGAGCTCGATGAATTCGTTGATGAAATCGTCGCCCTTGATGTAGATGATCTTCGCCGACGGGCGCGTCGTGCGAATTTGATGGGCGATGGCGTAAATGAGGTGCGTCTTGCCAAGGCCGGAGTCACCATAGATGAAAA
Organism: Oscillibacter sp. ER4; assembly: GCA_963623615.1. Taxonomy (GTDB): domain Bacteria; phylum Bacillota; class Clostridia; order Oscillospirales; family Oscillospiraceae; genus Hominicoprocola. The sequence continues at coordinate 3,699 of CAVFND010000171.1, forward strand.
GCGGGTTGTAGTGCCCTACACCGTCGGCCACGGCGCGGGCCGCGGCATAGGCCATCTTGTTCGATTCGCCGACGACAAAGGTGTCGAACGTGAATTCGCCGGAGTCGAGCAGCGAGTTGGTCCGCTTGCTCTCAGGCTCGAAGAGGGCGGTGTTCTCCGCGGTGGAGAGGAGCTTGACATCGAAATCGGCGGAGTAAATGTCCCGCAGCGAGTCCTTAATGCGGTCTAAGAACATGGACTCGATGGTGCTGCGCTTAAAATCGTTCGGGCAGTGGAGATAGAGCGTCCGGTCCTTGATGGACACGGCCTCCACCTCGTCGAACCACGTGGAGATGGTCGTCTCGGACAGGTCCTGACTGAGGCGGGAGAGAACGATCTTCCAGATGTCTGCAACAGAGTTCACGGAAGCGCTCCTTTCTTTTGTTGGAATGAAGCGGCTGAAAGAGCCGAAAATTTACTCCCTATATTATACCAAAAAATGCGCGCGAACGCAACACATA
>CAVFND010000172.1:0-4195 GCA_963623615.1 Oscillibacter sp. ER4
AGTCAGCGTTTGTCAACACCTTTTTTCAAACTTTTTGATTTTTCCCCAATTTGTTTGTTAGGCTGTGCAAAATAGACAGGCGGAGAGGGCGCAAAGCACCCTCCCCGCCGTGCATGATGCACTGCTGTCAGTTGAAGCAGCCGCTAAACAGCTGGCACAGCATCGTAAAGAGCGTGCTGCAATCAAAATTGCCGCAGTTAAACATGGCGTCAAGTCCTCCTCAATTCTGGAATGCGCCTCGATCAAGACAGGCGTTATTCTACCGTCTTTGCCGCCGGATTGCAAATGCAATGATTGCCAGCACCCCCTCCCCTATGTTTCTCTCTGTCTTTCTACTTTTTATGATTGAATTGTAGATAACAGAAAAGAGTGCGGCCTGATCTGCCGTCCTCTTCTCCCGATTTTCACTTGTCAGCTATTTTTCGCGGTGCTATACTATATGATATATGGTCAGAATCCGTAGAGCATGCTGCGGTTAATGTCCGCAAGCGAGTGTGCTCCGCACATGCGCATTGTATCGGCGAATTCAGCTTTGAGCTTCTGGATGTAGAGCTTCACGCCCTCTTCCCCGCCGCCGTAGACAGTGGTGACGAACGGGCGGCCGATGAGCACCGCGTCCGCGCCGAGCGCGAGCGCCTTGAACATATCCATGCCGCTGCGGATCGCGCCGTCGACAAAGATCGTCAGCTTGCCGCCGACGGCATCGACGATCTCCGGCAGCACCTCTGCCGTTGCGGGGCAGTGGTCGAGCACACGACCGCCGTGGTTCGAAACGACGATGCCGCTCGCGCCCGCCTCAAGCGCCTTTTCCGCGCCGTGGGCGGTCATGATGCCCTTCAGAATGAACGGGCGCTGCGCCCAGGAAACGATTTGCTTCAATTCCTCGACGCTTTTGCTGCCGGCCGGCGGCGTCAGCCCCTGCAAAAACGGCAGGCCCGCCGCATCGATATCCATCGCGATGGCAAAAGGCTCGGCTTCCTGCACGAGTGCGAACTTTTCGCGGATCGTATCCATGTCCCACGGCTTGATGGTCGGCACGCCACAGCCGCCGTTGCCCTTGAGCGCCGCAGCCGCGCCCTCGACGACCTTCGGGTCGGTGCCGTCGCCGGTGAAGGCGAGGATGCCCGCGTTTGCGCACGCGCGCACAAGGATATCATTATACGTAAGATCGTCGTATTTGTCCCCGTAGTGAAGACGCATCGCGCCCACCGGAGCGGCGAACGCCGGAATTTCAAACGTCCGGCCAAAGAGCGTGAACGAGGTGTCCACCGGCGAATTTTCGCAGATGGTGTCCATGTTGACGCAGATCTCGCGCCACTTCTCCGCGTTGCGGATGAAGCCGGTTCCCTCGCCCTTGGCGCCGGGGCCAGGCATCGTGTTGCGGCAGACCTTGCCGTTGCAGTCATTGCACGCCTTGCAGTAAGGGCCAATGCAGGTCCTTGCGTTTTCCAGCACTTGCTGATAAGTCATGTTGTTTCCCCCTTCGGAATGAGTTTGCTTGCCAATATTGTGTCGATCTGACGCGATATCGCCTATATCGCCTATATTTTATCCCGTCTTGCCGAAAAAGCAAGACCCAAAGGAGCTATTTATGAATACCGTTCACACACTGAGAGAATATGCCGATGCGCTGCGCGAGGCAGGCATTCTGGTCGAAAGCACCGTGAGCGACGAACTCGCCGCGCGCGAGATTCACTGCCTCACCTACGATACGCGCGCGCTGAGCGAGGACGCGCTTTTCATCTGCAAGGGCGCGCACTTTAAGGAAGCGTACCTGAACGACGCGCTCTCGCGCGGCGCGATCGCCTACGTTGCGGAGAAAAAGCACAACGTGGACGCGCCCTGTCTTCTTGTCAGCGACATTCGCTATTCCCTCGTCGTGCTCGGTCAGCTCTTTTATAACCATGTGACGGACAAGCTCACGAGCATTGGCATCACCGGCACGAAGGGCAAGAGCACCACGGCCTACTACGTGCGCTACATTTTGAATGACTGGCTGCGCGCACAGTCGATGCCCGAATGCGCCATTCTCTCCTCCATCGACAACTACGACGGCAAGAGCACCGAGGAGTCCCACATCACCACGCCCGAGGTGCTCGAGCTCTACCAGCACTTTGAAAACGCTTATGAAAGTGGCATCTCCCATCTTGTGATGGAGGCCTCGTCACAGGCGCTCAAATATGGCCGCGTGCGCGGCATCACATATGACGTCGCCGCGTTTTTGAACATCGGCAGCGACCATATCAGCCCCATCGAGCATCCGGACTTTGAGGACTACTTCAACTCCAAGCTCAAAATCTTCGACTCCTGCCGCTTCGGCTGCGTGAATACCGACGCCAAGTACGCAGACCGCGTCATCGAATACGCCAAGGACCGCTGCAACCTCATCACGTTTGGCTCGCACGAGAGCGATACCGTCTCCTGCCAGCATGTGGAAAAGCGCAGTGACGGGCTCTACTTCACAGTCTCCTCGCTCAAGTACAACGGTGAATTTTCCATCACGATGCCCGGCCTTTTCAACATCTCCAACGCCCTCGCCGCCATGGCCATCTGTATGGTGCTCGACGTGCCGGAGGAATACGTGCGCTCGGGCCTTCGCAAGGCGCGCGCCGCGGGCCGCATGCAGATTTACGAAAGCCGCAACAAGAACGTCACCGTCATCGTCGACTATGCGCACAACCGCATGAGCTTTGACGCGCTCTACCGCTCGACGAAGATCGAATACCCCGGCCGCAAGATGATCTCCGTCTTCGGCTGCCCCGGCTCTCACGCGCTCCAGCGCAGAAAGGACTTAGGCGAGCTGAGCGGGCAGAACTGCGACTTCGTCTACATCACCGAGGAGGACTCCGGCGAAGAGCCGTTCGCGCAGATCGCCGCCGACATTGAAAAGCATGTCGCCTGCCCGCACCTTGTGCTCGAGGGCCGCGCCGAGTGCATCCGCCGCGCGATTTTAGACGGCGAGGACACGCGCGTCGTGCTCCTGACCGGCAAGGGCGAGGAAACAACCATGAAGCGCGGCAGCACCTTCGTCCCCTACCCGAGCGACGTTGAGCTCACGCTCAAATACCTCGCCGAGTACGATAAGGCTCATCCCGTTGCCCCTGCAAGCAGCGAAAAGGCGGCAAAAAAGAAGGACTTTCTGCCCATCATCCTCGGCAGCGATGAAAACGCCTACGGCACGGCGCGCCTCTTCCGCGAAGCCTACGGCGTCACGCCGCTGCTGCTGTGCACGCAGCAGCTCGTCCCCACGCGCCACTCACATCTGTTCACCTGCCGCATCATTCCCGACTTCGAGCGCGAAGAGGTCTTCCCCGACGCGCTGCTCGAGGTTTTGAAGCAGTGCGCGCAGGACTATGAAAAGCTGCTCGTCATCCCGTGCTCGGACTACTACACGGGTCTTCTCTGCCGCCACTGCGACCACTTCGAGGGTCTGATCGCCAACCGCTTCATCTCGGATAAGCTGCTGGAAACGTTCGACACGAAGGACAAGTTCTACGCCCTCTGCGAGCAGTACGGCATGGACTATCCCAAGACCGTCGTCGCTTCCCCCGAAGAGCGCGAGAGGGTCGTCGACCATCTGCCGTTCGACTTCCCCATCGTCGTTAAGCCCGAGAATTCCAACTCGCTCGACTATCTCCGCTGCCACTTCGAGGGGCAAAAGAAGGTCTTCTTCTTTGATACGCGCGAGCAGTACCTGACGATGATCCGCAGCATGAACCAGTCAGAGTATCGCGGCAAGCTCATTTTGCAGGAGTTCATTCCCGGCGGTGACGACGCCATGCGCGTGCTCAACAGCTATTCCGACTTGGACGGTCATGTGCGCGCAATGTGCCTTGGCCAGCCGGTGCTCGAATACTACGACCCCAAATCTGTCGGCAACTACGCCGCCATCATCTCGCGCGGCGATCAGGTGCTGTACGACAGGATGCAGGAATTCCTCGAAAAGCTCGGCTACGTCGGCTTTTCGAACATCGATATGAAGTACGATTCCCGCACGGGCCGCTACGTGCTCTTCGAGATCAACCCGCGCCTTGGCCGCAGCAGCTACTTCTGCCGCGCCGCGGGGCTCAACATGATGAAGCTGCTGACCGACGACGTCGTCTACGGCAAGCACGAGGACTGCGTCTACAACCATACCGTTGCCCTCTGGCAGAACGTGCCGACCGGCATTCTGCGCCGCTACGTCAAGGACAAG
>CAVFND010000173.1:0-4194 GCA_963623615.1 Oscillibacter sp. ER4
ACCGTCTATCGGAGCACTACCCAATGCGGCGAGCGCAGCAATGCCGCATTCGGCAAGCAGTCTGCCGCCGAGCAAACGTCACTCGCGCCTCACGATAGTAAGGCGCGGTTGCGAGCAGTCACGACTCGCAGAAGATTCATGGCGAAGCCATGTACACCGCACCCGATTGCGCAGCGCGTGCAGTTCTTCAAGCTACAAACTGCCAATGTAAAATTTCTCTCGGGGGGATTTAAAGGGGGATACTCTCTTTTGAAAGAGAGTATCCCCCTTTAGTTCTCCGTCCCCACAGCGTGGGGACAATTATGTGTGATTATATCACATAATCATAATCCCCATCCTCACGCAGCAGGTCCGCGAGCGTGTACTGATCGAGGTACTTATTGATGACGTCGTTCAGTCCCGCCCAGAGCGAGAGTGTGCGGCACTCTCCTGCGCGGTCGCAGGGCGAACTGCCGGCCTCGAGGCATGCGACGGGGGCGAGCGAGCCCTCCATCAGCCGCAGGATCTGGCCGGCGGTGAACTGGTCGGGGCTCTTGCACAGGCGGTAGCCGCCGCCCTTGCCGCGCATGCCTTCGACCACGCCGCCCTTGACGAGCGATTTGACGATGCTCTCTAAATATTTTTCTGAAATTTCCTGCCGCTTGGCGATCTCCTTGAGCGGGATGTACCCGTCGGTCTGGTGCTCAGCCATGTCGATGAGCACGCGCAGCGCGTAGCGGCCCTTGGTTGAAATCATCATAGTAGTTCACGCCTTTCTAAGCACATCCGTTGAAAGGCATACGAGAGTCGGCCTTCTTCAACTTTTGATATTCCTATTATATTACATGGTTTATGGGAATTCAATAGATTTTTTTGAAATTTCCTCTTGACAAATCCAAACATGCATTGTATAATCCCTACATACCTACTCGAAAGGTTGGTAATGAGCGTGATTTTATTCCTTCACCCGTTCCGATGTCGCCGCGGCAGAGCATGAGATGCAAGCGATCACCGAAACCTACAAAAACAAACAATAATATTTTGATATAGAACGTACATCGTTCAGGAGGAAACATTATGAGCAAGATTTACACTTCCGCGGACCAGCTGATTGGCAAGACCCCGCTTCTCGAACTGTCCCACATCGAAAAGGCTGAAAAGCTCGAGGCCAAGCTCCTCGCCAAGCTCGAATACTTCAACCCCGCAGGCTCCGTCAAGGACCGTATCGCCAAGGCCATCCTCGACGACGCCGAGCAGAGCGGCAAGCTGAAGCCCGACTCCGTCATCATCGAGCCGACCTCCGGCAACACCGGTATCGGCCTGGCTTCCGTGGCCGCCGCCCGCGGCTACCGCATCATCATCGTCATGCCCGAGACCATGAGCGTCGAGCGCCGCCAGCTGATGAAGGCCTATGGTGCTGAGCTCGTCCTCTCCGACGGCGCAAAGGGCATGAAGGGCGCCATCGCAAAGGCCGAAGAGATCGCCGCGCAGACGCCGAACAGCTTCATCGCCGGTCAGTTCGTCAACCCCGCGAACCCCAAGGCGCACTATGAGACCACCGGCCCGGAAATTTGGGAAGACACCGACGGTCAGGTCGACATCTTTGTCGCCGGCGTTGGCACCGGCGGTACGCTGACCGGCACGGGCAAGTTCCTCAAGGAAAAGAATCCCAACGTCAAGGTCGTCGCCGTCGAGCCCGCCTCTTCCCCTGTCCTGAGCAAGGGCGTTGCGGGCGCGCACAAGATCCAGGGCATCGGTGCGGGCTTTGTGCCTGAGGTTTTGGACACCAAGATCTATGATGAGATCATCCCCGTCGAGAACGACGACGCCTTTGCCACCGGCAAGCTCGTCGGCCACAGCGAGGGCGTGCTGGTCGGCATCTCCTCCGGCGCTGCTGTCTGGGCCGGTATCCAGCTTGCCAAGCGTCCCGAGAACAAGGGCAAGACCATTGTTGTCCTGCTGCCCGACACCGGCGACCGTTACCTCTCCACTCCCCTGTTTCAGGATTGAGTGATCTATTGCAGATTTTCCTCTCTCATCTCTTTTTTCAAAGACAAAGGCCTGTGCCTCATTCGGCACAGGCCTTTGTCAATTTTTATGGTTGGTTCAGCGCCGCCGCTGACTGCCTGCGTTCCATTCGCGCAGGTCCTTGAGCTCGTCGTAAAGGCGGCAGTAGCTTTCGTGCCGTCCCTTGACGATCTTTCCGCCTTTCACGGCCTGACGCACCGAGCATCCCTTTTCCTTCGTGTGGCTGCACCCGACGAATTGGCAGTCGCCAAGGTAGGGCACAAAGTCCAAAAAGCACTCGGGAAGCTTTTGTTTGAGCTCCAAATTGAGCCCCGTCGTCTCGAACGAGGAAAAGCCCGGCGTGTCGATGATCTCCGCGCCGCAGGGCAGCTCGTAGAGTTCGACATGGCGCGTCGTGTGCCGTCCGCGGCCGAGCGCCTGACTCACCTCGCCCGTCTTGAGCGACATGCTGGGGTCGAGCGCGTTCAGAATGCTCGACTTGCCGACGCCGGAATTGCCCGTGACGGCAGAGAGCCGCCCGACGAGCTGGGCGCGCAGCGTGTCGATGCCCTCGCCCGTCTCCGCGCTGACGCTGACGGTGCGAAAGCCCGCATTTTCATAGTATTCCCGCAGCGCGTCCGCAGGGTCCAAGTCGCATTTGTTGATGCAGATCAGCACGTCGCAGCCCTTGAGCGCCGCGATGGCCGTCATGCGGTCGACAAGATACGGGTCAGTCTTCGGGATCGCCTGCGAGCAGACGATGACCATTTGGTCGATATTGGCGACGCTCGGGCGGTCAAAGCTGTTTCGGCGCGGTAAAATCTCGTCGATGCGGCCTTCGCCGCCCGAAACTTCGCAGAATTCGACGTCGTCGCCCACGAGCGGCGAAACGCCCTCTTTGCGGAATTTGCCGCGCGCTTTGCAGGTGTAAATTTGTCCGTCCGCGCATTTGACATAGTAGAAGCCGCTCAGCGCGCGCTGTATCCTTCCTCTCACGGCTGCGGTTCCCCTCCGGAGGTCGTGGCGTCATCGCCGTAGTCCGGCATGGCGGGACCCTCGCTGATGACGAAGTTGATGGTCGTGTCCGTGTCCACCTGCGTTTCAGCGCTGATGCTCTGCTCGATGACCGTTCCGTAGGGCTCGTCAGACGCGCGCTGCGTCACCTCGCCGACGACAAGGCCGGACTGCGTGACTTGCTGGCGGACGATCTCAATGTCGATGCCGATGAAAGAGAGCACCGTCACGGGCTTGGGCTGCTCGCCTTTGCTGACGACGAGCGTGACGCTGTCGCCCTCCTGGAGCGTTTCGCCGTACTCGGGGATTGTGCGGATGATATAGCCCTTTGTGATGTTGCTGTATTCCTCGACCGGATCGTTGATAACGAGGTCGAGATCGAGGTTGGTGAGCTGGAGCGTCGCGTCGCGGTACTCCTTGTTGACGAGATTCGGCATTTTCTCCGTCTTGGCACCGGAGCTGACGAAAACGGAGATCGTGCGGTTGCCCTTCACGGTCTTGCCGCTTTCGGGCGACTGCTCGATGATTGTGCCTGCCTCATATTTGCTGGCGCGCTGACCGATCTGCTCGATCTCGAAGATGCCCTTCACACGCTCGTCCTCGTTTGCCTCGTCGATGGTCATGCCGAAGAGATCGGGTACCTCGAATTCTGTCGGCGTCTGCTCGCCGCCAAGTAAGTCGCTGAAGATCGCGTGCCAGAGCAGCACGATGAGCGCGATTGCGGCCACGACCGCGCCGATGATCGTGAGCAGCTTGCGTGTGCTCATCCTGCGCGGGGGCTCCTCTTCCTCCTCATCGCCTGCTTCCTGCGCTTTCTGCGCCTTGGAGACGATGTGCACGGCGGGGATATACTGCGTGGGCTCGTCCACGGTCTCGCGGTGCAGGTCTTCGATCGTGAAGTCGAGGTCGACTTCGGGATTTTTGCGGAACTCCTCAAGGTCTGCGAGCATTTCGTCCGCCGAGGCGTAGCGCTTTTCCAGGTCAGAGGCCATCGCCTTCATGCAGATGAGCTCGAGCGCCTCGGGCACGTCGGGATTGATCTCGCGCGGAGAGAGCGGCACGGAGGAGAGGTGCTGGATGGCGACGGAAACAGCGTTGTCGCCCTCGAACGGCAGTCTGCCCGTCAGCATTTCGTAGAGCACGACGCCCGCGGAGTAGATGTCCGAGCGTGCGTCCGTGCGGTCGCCCCTCGCC
>CAVFND010000174.1:0-4146 GCA_963623615.1 Oscillibacter sp. ER4
CGTGGATGCGGCTCTCGCTCAGGGCGAGACGGTCGAGCATCACGTCGGAGATCGCGCCTTTTGCCACTTCCATGTCCTTGGCGTTTTCGTGTAAGATATCGCCGCTGCTGGATTCAAGGCGCTCGGCCATCGCGAGCAGCAGACGGTTCTTTCCCTCTGCGCTCGCACTGCGGATGCTGCCCCAGACGGCTCTTGTGCGTTCCAGAAGTTCGATCGTTGTCATGCTTCATCCCTCTTTGCCAAAAATCTTGTGCCCACGCGCTTGCCTGCGGCCACGTCGTACAGGACCTCGGGCGACTGGCCGTTGGCGATGACCATTTCGCAGCCCGCCGCCGTCGCCATCTGCGCGGCGCGGAGCTTGGTCGCCATGCCGCCGGTGCCGAGGCTCGAGCCGCTCCCGCCGCCGAGCGAGATGATGTGCTCGTCGATTTTTTCCACCGTGCCGATGAGCTTCGCGTCGGGATTCTTGCGCGGGTCGCCGTCGAAAAGCCCGTCGATGTCCGAGAGCAGGATCAGAAGATCCGCTTTGATCGTCACAGCCACGATGGCGGAGAGCGTGTCGTTGTCGCCGATGCCGAACTCCTCGGTGGAGATGGTGTCGTTCTCGTTGATGATGGGCAGTGCGCCGAGTTCCAAAAGCCGCGCGAGCGTGTTGTGAAAGTTCTGCTTGCGCACGCCGCCCTCTTCAATGTCGGGCGCGGTGATGAGCAGCTGCGCCACCGTGTGGTTATACTCGGTGAAGAGCTTATCGTAGGTGTACATCAGCTCACACTGGCCGACGGCGGCGGAGGCCTGCTTCGTCGGCACATCCTTTGGCCGCTCGCGCAGGTTGAGCTTGCCGAAGCCCATGGCGATGGCGCCGGAGGAGACGAGGATGACCTCGTGTCCCATATTTTTCAGGTCGCTTAAAACCTTGCACAGCTTTTCCATGCGCTGGATGTTCAGCCGCCCCGTGGGGTGCGCCAGCGTGGAGGTGCCGACCTTGACGACAATTCTCATAGCATGATCCCTCCGATCAAAGCGGGCGCGCGATGTGCGCGAACGCCGGAATTTGCCCCTTATTATACCGCGCCGATCGACATTTTGCATCCTTTTTTTTGCAAATTTTGCGCTGTATTGACACAGTAGAGTGAAAAAACACAGGCACGCTTCCTCGTACCCGTGCTTTTTCGTGAAATTCTTCTTAAAACGGCTTTTTTGCGACCTCTAAGATCACGTCGATCATACCCTGGATTTGCGGGGTGATGACCTTGTTTCTGTGATAGAGCACCTGCCGCCACTGGCTCATCTGGCAGTCCGCCACGGGGATGATGGCGAGGCTGCCCTTGTGGATGCTCATCTTCGCCGTGTAGCGCGGCAGCACGGAGAGATACTCCGGATTCTCGCGGATGAGCTTGAGCGCGAGCGTATCGCTCTCGAGCTCCAGAAACGGCTCGACGCTCAGGTCCTGACGCGCAAGCTCGCGGTCGAACTGGTCGCGGTAGGGGTTGCCGTGGTTCATCAGGATGAACGGGTGCGACACAAGGTCGGCAAGGCGCACGTCGGAGCGGGAGGAGAGCGGATTTTCCGTGTTCGTCACGATGACGATGTCCTCCTGTGCCTCAAACACCTTGACAAACTGCGTGTCGAAAATCTGCTCGTCGAGCGTGTAGATGATGTCGAGCTCATTTTTGACGAGCATTTCGGTGATGGAGGCGATGTTGCCCGCGTACAGGTTGATCTGCACGCGCGGGAAGCGCTCGTGGAAGAGCGGTACAATGTCGGAAAACGAAGCGGTGAGCAGCGAGTTGAGCGTGCCGACGCGCACGGTGCCGCTCAGATCGGAGTCCGCCGAGGCAAAGGCGCTGGCGCGCGCGATGGCGCTCACCACGTCGCGCGCGTAGGAGACAAAGTCCTTGCCGTACTGCGTGATGGAGACCGTCTTGCCGATGCGGTCAAAGAGCTGCACGCCAAGCTCACGCTCGAGCTGCTGGATCTGCACCGTGACGGCGGACTGGGAATAATCCAGCGCTTCCGCCGCGCGGGAAAAGCTCTTGAGCTCTGTGACTTTTAAAAACGTGACGAGGTTGCGGACTTCCATGGCTGTCCTCCGATTCGAATTTGTAATGCATTTTCAAAAATATATTAGTGGAAATATCTTAATTTGTCAATAGACACATTATAAAAAATAAATGATTTAAGAGAAAAAGCCAGCCGTGTGTCCACGGCCAGCTTTTGGCTTTGCAGTGTTACTCCTGATATTCGTGGTGCAGCAGTTCGTGTGCGCGATCCTTGAGCCCTGCGGCATACATCGCGTCGAGGACGGGGTTGCGCTCGCTGCGCTTGAACATCGCGCTGCGGTCGATCTCGTACAGGCCGTGCGCGCGCTGGAGCTTTTTGTTCATCAGCGCGTAGGGCTGACCCGCGCCGCCGACGCAGCCCGTGCGGCAGGACATCACTTCGACCAGGTCGACCTCGACCTCGCCGCTTTCAATCTGGTCGAGCAGCTTTGCCGCGTTGGCAAGACCGTGCGCCAGCGCGACGCGCACGTCGCGCCCGTTGACGGGCACGGTGACAAAGCGGATGGGCTCTGTGCCGCGAAGACCACTGTGCTCAAGCATACGCAGGGCGTTTTTGCTCTTATCGGTCAGGCAGCAGCGAAGCACGGCTTCCGCCACGCCGCCGGAGGTGCCGAAGATCTCCGCCGCGCCGCTGCCCATGCCGAACGGCAGGTCGGGCGACTCCTTTTCGAGCATCTGGAAGCGGATGCCGGATTCCTTGATCATCTGCACCACTTCCTGCGTCGTCAGCACCAGATCGACGTTGGGCACGCCGTCGCGGCTGAACTCCTTGCGTCCGGCCTCCATCTTCTTGGCCGTGCAGGGCATGATGGCCATGTGGAAGGTCGTGCGGCCATCGGCGGCGTCCTTCTCGCGGTACTTGTCCTTCAAAACCGTCGCGAACATCTGCATGGGGGAGAGGGCGGAGGACAGATTCTTGATGAACTGCGGGCGCTCCTGCTCCACGTAGCGCACCCAGGACGGGCAGCAGGAGGTCATCAGCGGCAGATTTTCGCCCGTTTCCAGGCGGCGCAGGAACTCTGCGGACTCCTCGCGCACCGTGAGGTCCGCGCCGAAGATCGTATCATAAATTTCGTCCGCGCCCATGATCTTGAGCGCCGTGACGAGCTTGTCGAGCACATTTTCACCCGCGGGCAGACCGTAGGCCTCGCCGATGGCGACGCGCACAGCGGGCGCGATTTGGATGACGACGCGCTTTTTCGGGTCCTGAAGCGCCTTCCACGCGGTGCCGATGTCATTTTTGACCGTGATGGCGCCGGTGGTGCACACGGCGGCGCACTGGCCGCAGCTGACGCAGTGCGTGCTCGAGAGCGGCTGATCGTCGCCCGCCTCGATGTGCAGACTGGGACCGCGGCCGGCAAAGTGCAGGATGCTCATGCCCTGCACCTCTTTGCACACGCGCACACAGTCGCCGCAGAGGATGCACTTGTTGAGATCAAACGTGACCGCGGGGCTTGAGAAGTCCATCGGCACATGCTCGCGCGTATCCTCGAACGGGACGCGGTGGATGCCGAAGCGGACGGCCATCTCCTGCAGGCGGCAGGCGCGGTTTTTCTCGCACGTGGTGCAGTCACGGCAATGCGCCGAGAGCAGGAGCTCCAGGATCATGCGGCGGTATTTGAGCAGCCGCGAGGTATTCGTGCGGATGCGCATATTGTTTTTCGGCTGCATCGTGCAGGCGGCGTCGATCTTGCCCGTGGCCTCATCCTCGACCATGCACATACGGCACGCGCCGTAAACGGAAAGATCGGAATGGAAGCAGAAGTTCGGCACTTCCACGCCCGCCTTGCGGCACACGTCCATGACCGTGGCTTCGTCGTCGAACTCCACGCGGACGTTGTCAACATACATGATACCCTTAGCCATCGATCTCCACCTCCTGGATCGCATCAAAGGGGCAGGCCTCGATACAGGTATAGCATTTGACGCATTTTTCCTGGTCGATCACGAACGGCGACTTGATGACGCCCGTGATGGCCACGGCATGGCAGGAGCGCGAGCACTTGCTGCACCCGCGGCAGATGCTTGGATTGATCTCGAGGCGGATGCGGTTGTAGGGCAGGCCGCCCGGCACGATCGGCTCGCG
>CAVFND010000175.1:0-4141 GCA_963623615.1 Oscillibacter sp. ER4
GAGCAGAAAGTGTGTGAGGTGCGTTTTTTTGTTGTAGCCGAACAGCTGCGGGCCGACGATGCCTTTGACCTCGGGGTAAAAGCGGGGAAAAAAGTTCGAGTGGCACAGCAGCACCCAGTCGAAAAAGAGGATGTCGTAGACCTCCATGACGTAGAGAATGACAAGATAGCGCGCGAAAAACGCGCCGAAGGTGAAACCCCTCTGCACGCCGTCCCACGCGGCGAGTATCGCCGCGCCGAGAAACAGCAGCATCGCCAAAATGCCGAGGCACCAGCCGAGGGCGTGCGCGCCGCGAAAGCGCTCGGCTTTTTTCTCGGGCACGGCAGCGAAGACATCTTTCGGCGCGGAGGAAAAGAACTTCTTCTCCTGAATGAGCCCGACGCCGGCGTACAGCAAAAGGAAATACGCCGCCATGACAAGAAGAGATGCAAGGACCGTGATGTTCATCCTGCCTTTCGCTTCTTACAGGCGGTACAGGTCGGGACGGCGGTCGTGGAAGACGTTGAAGCCGCTGCGCACCTCGTGCACGCGGGCGACATCGAATTCACCGGTCACGATCTCCTCGCCCGGACCGCCCACAGCCAGCAGCTCGCCCCACGGGTCGAGCACGCGCGAAGAGCCGCCGAAGACCGTGCCGCCGCGCTCGCCGCAGGCGTTGCACGAGACAACAAAGAGCTGGTTTTCGATGGCGCGGGCGGCGGTGAGCGTTTCCCAGTGATACTGGCGCTCCGCCGTCCACTGGGCGGGATGGAAGATGACCTCTGCCCCGCGCAGCGCCAGCGTGCGCCACAGCTCGGGGAAGCGCACCTCGTAGCAGATGATGATGCCGCAGCGCACGCCGTCGAGCGTGAAGGTGGCAAGGTGGTTGCCGGGGGCAAAGTCGTCCGACTCGCCCATGGGCGAAAAAAGATGTGTCTTGTCGTATTCGGCAACGCATGCGCCATGGCGGTCGATGACGCAGGCGGAGTTGTAGAGCTTGCCGTCGCGCTCGTTCGACACGCTGCCCGCCACGATGTTGACGTTCAGCTCGCGCGCGAGCGGCGAAAAGCGAGTGCGGACCTGCTTTAAGCCGTGGTCGCAGACCTGGGATAAGTCGCTGCCCGCGGAAAACGCGGTGTTCCACATCTCCGGCAGCACGACGACGTCCGGCGCGTTTTCGTGCACGGCGCGGCGGATGAGTTCTTCTGCGTGGTCAAAGTTCCAATCGCGCTCGAGCACGCGCATGTTCATCTGAATGATACTGACTTTCATGGAAGTTCCCTCCAAAATGGTTTTTCTCTATTATACGAAAATCTTGAAAGCAATGCAATAAACTTCAAACGAGAGGGCGGTATCAACCGCCCTCTCGTTTGTAAAAGTGTCGCAGACTTTTACCCGCAAGGAGTATGCGGCATCCGTAAAGCAGCAAAGCTGCTAACGGCTGCCCAAGCCGCCCGCAGGCGGCAAATAAATTGAAATCGTTTTTTGGAACGACATGTGCGTGCCAAAAAACACTTTGCACGGAGCGAACGTGCGCGCCTATGGCGCGTGCGCTGAGCGCAGTGAACTCCTGCTCAAAAAACTGACAAAGTCAGTTTTTTGAAGTGCGAAGCGCCCGTATTGCATTTAAGACAGCTAAGACCATCACTCCGACGTCGGCGAAGATGCCCATCCACATGTTGGCGATACCGATGGCGACGAGCAGCAGGCACGTGAGTTTGATGCCGAGGGCGAAGACGATGTTCTCGTACACGATGCGGATGCACTTGCGCGAGATCTGGATGCCCTTGGCGATCTTCATCGGGTCGTCGTCCATCAGGACAACGTCGGCGGCCTCGATGGCGGCGTCGGAACCCATCGCGCCCATCGCGATGCCGATGTCCGCGCGGGAGAGCACAGGCGCGTCGTTGATGCCGTCACCGACGAAGGCAAGGCAGTCGTCCTTGCCCTTTTCGCCCAGCAAACGCTCCAGCTGAGAGACCTTGTCGCCCGGGAGCAGCTCGGCGTGGACCTCGTCGACGCCGAGCTCCTGCGCGACATGGTCGGCGACCTTTTGAATGTCGCCCGTGAGCATGACGGTTTTCTGCACGCCCGCGCGCTTGAGGGCGGCGATGGCGTCGCGCGCGTCGGGCTTTACCACGTCGGAGATGACGATATGGCCGGCATACTCGCCGTCGATCGCCATGTGGACGATCGTGCCGACGCTGTGGCACTCCTGCCACTTGATACCCAGCTCATCCATGAGCTTGCCGTTGCCCGCGGCCACGCTGTGGCCGTCCACGGTCGCGATCACGCCGCGGCCGCTGCGCTCTTCAATGTCCGTTACGCGGGAGCGGTCAAGCTCGCCGCCGCAGGCCTTTTGCAGGCTCTTGCTGATCGGGTGTGAGGACGCGCACTCGGCGAGCGCCGCGTATTCAAGCAGCTTGTGGTCCTCCATCGGGCTGTGGTGCACGCCCGTGACCTCGAACACGCCCTGCGTGAGCGTGCCGGTCTTGTCGAAAACGACGATCTTGGTTTTGGACAGGGCTTCCAAGTAGTTCGAGCCCTTGATGAGAATGCCCTCGTGTCCCGCGCCGCCAAGGCCCGCGAAGAAGCTGAGCGGGATGCTGATGACGAGCGCGCAGGGGCAGGAGATGACGAGGAACGTGAGCGCGCGGTAGACCCACACGCCCCACGAGGCGGGATCGCCCATGAGTAAGCTGATGACCGGCGGAAGGATCGCGAGCGCCAGCGCGCTGTAGCAGACCGCGGGGGTGTAGACGCGGGCAAAGCGGGAGATAAACGCCTCGGAGCGGGACTTGTGCGAGCTGGAGTTTTCCATCAGCTCGAGGATCTTGGACACCGTGGACTCGCCGAAGACCTTCGTGGTCCTGACCTTCAGAACGCCCGTCATGTTGATGCAGCCGCTGATGACCTCGTCACCGGTCATCACGTCGCGCGGCAGGCTCTCGCCCGTCAGCGCCGCGGTGTTGAGCGTGGACGTGCCATCGACGATCTCGCCGTCGATGGGAATTTTCTCACCGGGCTGGACGACGATGACCGTGCCGACGGCCACGTCGTCGGGGTCGACCTGTTCGAGCTTGCCGTCGTGCTCGATGTTCGCGTAGTCGGGGCGGATGTCCATCAGCGCCGTGATGTTGCGGCGGGACTTGCCGACCGCGTAGCTCTGGAATAGCTCGCCGATCTGGTAGAACAGCATAACGGCCACGGCCTCGTCATAGTCGCCGCTCTTTTCGTAGATCGCGAGCGCGATGGCGCCGATCGTGGCGACCGCCATCAGGAAGTTTTCATCGAACACCTGATGGTTGCAGATGCCCTTGAAGGCTTTGCGCAGAATGTCGTAGCCGATGATGATATACGCGGCAAAATAGAGGATCGTGGAGACGATCATCGGCAGCGGCGCGAACTTTGCCACAAGGAACAGCACCGCCGCGATCAGGATGCGATAAAGCATCTTTTTCTGTTTTTTCGTCATGGAAATGACCTCCTTGAAGAGGGAGAATTTGAATTTTGCCTAAGAAAGCGCCCCGGCGCGTTCGTCCGGGGCGTGAGAGGGAGAGAATCTGCTTACAGATAGATCTCGCAGTCGTCCTCGACCTTCTTGCAGTTTTTGAGGACGGCCTTCATCACGGCCTTGGGGTCCTGACCCTCGGCGAACTCGACGGTCATCTTCTGGGTCATGAAGTTCACGACGGCGTCGGCGACGCCCTCGGTCTTCTTGGTGGCTTCTTCCATGAGGTTGGCGCAGTTGGCACAGTCGACTTCGATCTGATAGGTCTTTTTCATAGTAATTCTCCTTTTCAGCACGAAATATTTAACGATTAAGTGCTTGTTTAATCTTGATGACCGTACTATAATGTCCGCAAAGGCAAAAGTCAAGGCCTGTGAGCGCGTCTCTTCCGTTCGGGCGAAACAAACTTCCAAACGGGATACGGACGCGCCCGCAGCCCCCCAAAAGAAAGGCGGAACAACGATGAGCGAAGTGCATTTACCGCACCGGCACAGCGACGAGGGCACGATGCGGGAGCTGCAGGAATCGGTGGAGACGATCGGCAGCTTCCAGATTGTGGCGGACGTGTTCAAGCAGCTCTCCGACAGCAGCCGCGTGCGCATTTTCTGGATCTTATGCCACTGCGAGGAGTGCGTCATCGACCTCTCCGCG